>JAIULY010000040.1 GCA_022565875.1 Schleiferiaceae bacterium
AAACCTTACCCACAATAGTTTCGCTAATTTTCATAAACAGAGAGGACAACTCGTTGTTTATGACAATCATCGCACTGATAAGCACGTATTGATAAGTTCGGTAACCCGCGTATATCGTAAAGGACACACCGATTAGAAAAACCAAAAACACCACAAACAACTTACTGAACTCAAAACCTGTGGTAAGCATCCGCCCTAGCGCAATGGAAAACAAAACAATGTTGGTCAGCGCAAAAAGCATTACAACAAATAAAAAGCGCTTCACTCCAGTCAAGCCTAACTTTCCACCCTCTTTCAGCAATCGCAAGGGATGCCCTAGCAGCGCCAATAATTTCTTGCTTCTCTCTTTACCTTTTTCAAGTGATTCCTGCTCAACTGACAGGTCGGAAATCTCGATTTCTTCGATTTTATTGACGCTGCTGCCGCTCACGTTTCGCTCCATAGTAAACGATTTTATGCAGACTACCGGGGTAAAGCGAATACCTCCGCATCTGCATGTTAATAATCACTTTTAAGTTTGAGCCCCCTCCGAAAAGTCCCTTTCTGCCAAAGGCTGACTTGTCGGGGAATTTTTGAATCCTCACTAACAATTAGTTAGCTCCGGTCCAAAAATCCCCTCCGCGTCGATTTTGATTGAAATCATCCTTTTCGGAGCAGACTCAAGTTTGTAAGTCCCATTGTTTTCGCAACGGGAAGGCATTTATTTAGAACCAGGTGGGCTACTCGTAGCGCAGCGCTTCAATAGGATCGAGGGAAGCCGCTTTAATAGCTGGGTACAAGCCTGAAACAACCCCCACGAATAAGCAAATAATCACTGCCATTCCCATCCAAAACCAAGGGATAATAAATGGGCTAGACAAAAATAGCGACACGATATTCCCAATACCAATGCCGAACAAAATGCCAAAAACACCTCCAAGTTGACAGATGACAATGGCTTCCACCAAAAATTGACTGAGGATGCTGTTACTTTTAGCGCCCATGGCTTTGCGAGTACCAATTTCTCTGGTGCGCTCAGTAACGCTTACTAGCATAATATTCATCAAGGAAATGGCGGCCCCCAAAAGGGTTATAAAACCAATTCCTGCTGCAGCAAAAGTTACATACTCGATATTCTCAATTAAACTTTTTGCTAGCGCGTCACTCTTTACCATAGCAAAATTGTCTTCCTCTTTCGGTGAAAGTTGTCGCAGTTGTCGCATTTTGGCTGTCGCCTCGCCGATGGTGGCATCCAAAATTTCTGCACTGCTCGCCATGACATTGATGGAATAGGTTCGGTTAGGACTTGCATAAATGCTTTTCCCTTTTGTCAAGGGAATCAAAACATTGCCATCGCCAGAAAAGGCGCTACTTTGTCCCTTTTCTTTCAGCACCCCAATCACGCGGTATTTCACTCCACGAGTTACCACGACTTGTCCGAGAGGTGGCGTGTTGCCAAATAATTTCGTAACGACGTTTTGCCCGAGAATAGCAACAGCTGTTTGATTTTCTAAGTCTTTCTCGTTGAAGTTTCTTCCGGCGGAAAGTTCGTATCCAGAGGTTTGCAAGTAGTGTTGATCAACCCCCATTATGGTGATATTGGGGTCCGTTTTCTTACTCCCCGATTTTACCTCAGCAGCCTGCGCCCCAGAAAAGGAAATAGAAGCAATGGCACCGCCATAATCAAACGCGCCGGCAAAGTTGCGGGCTTGGTCGAAGGTTATGGGTGGCATTTTTTTAGGCACTTGACCGCCTCGTCCTATCTGAATGTTTAAAGCTCTGTTCTGTATCGCAAAGGTATTTGCTCCCAAATCAGAAAAGTTTCCTTCAATGGAGCTTTTTATCGCATCGGTCGCTGTTAAAATACCCACCAATGCCATGATACCAAAGGCAATAATCAATACCGTAAGTACCGTGCGCAGTAGCTGCCCGCGAATACTTTCTAAGGCGACTTTAATATTGACGAGCAATAAGCGATTAAACATTTTTCAAATAGGTCAATTAACAAAAAATCTACACCGACAATGAAAAGCTAAATGAGCGAAGCCATTAACGTGGATTACATGGGTAGCCATCAAAAAAAAAGGACAGACTTGATATAAGTGCTGCCCTTCGTGTGTTGATTACATAACTTTTTATGAAAATTTAGTCATGAACTCTTCTGCTTTATCAACCATTTCCACACTGCCTATGAAGAATGGCACACGCTGGTGGAGTTCTTCTGGTTGGATATCCATTATGCGCTTAAATCCATTCGATGCTTTCCCGCCAGCCTGTTCTGCAATAAAAGCCAATGGATTACACTCATACAACAACCGCAACTTTCCATTTGGAGATTTGGTGCCTTTTGGATAGATGTAAATTCCTCCTTTTAACATGTTTCGGTGAAAATCGGAAACGAGAGAGCCAATATACCGACTGGTGTAAGGGCGGTTGGTCGGGACATCCAATTCCTGACAGTACTTGATGTAATTTTTAACACCATCAGGGAAATGGACATAGTTTCCTTCGTTGATGGAGTAAATATTTCCCGTTTTAGGAATTTGCATATTGGGGTGAGACAAAAAGAACACACCCAAAGAGGGATCGAGCGTAAAGCCGTTTACGCCGTGCCCCGTAGTGTACACGAGCATGGTTGAACTACCGTAAACAACATATCCTGCGGCCACTTGCTTGTTTCCTGCTTGCAAAAAGTCTTCGAGTTTAGCCGGTGTACCAGGAGGCGTTACACGTCGATAAATACTGAAAATGGTACCCACGGACACGTTGACGTCAATATTGCTACTGCCATCCAGCGGGTCTATGAGCACAACATATTTAGAGTTGCTGTGAATTTCCTCGTCGAACACAATGAAGTCTTCGTTCTCTTCGCTACCAACGCCACAAACTTCACCGCGCGCGCGCAACGCTTTGATGAACATCTCATCAGCATACACATCCAATTTCATTTGTTGCTCGCCTTGCACGTTTTGCGCACCTACGGCACCCAAAACGTCGCCTAATCCGGCTTTATTGATTTCGCGATTAACGACTTTTGCCGCTAGTCGAATGGAACTAAGTAGTTGGGAAAGTTCGCCAGTAGCGTAAGGAAACTGGCCTTGTTTTTCAATTACAAATTCACCAAGGGTGATGGGATTACTCATTTTTGTGTGGGGTTTGTATTGTGCTGCAAATATGTTAAAAAATGTGGCAGCTTCACGGTTTAATTTTCGGAAATCCACAATCGCTTTACCAATTGGGTCAAACGAGAATTTAATGCTGGATGCGAAGCAGAAAAAAAGCCGGTGTTTGCTTGCGCAACTCACCGGCTTAAACCATTGATTTTATGAAACTTAAATTACTTTTTCTTTCCTTTAGTTTGAGAAGCTAACTTCACCGCTTCATAAGCGCTTACATAGCCCCCAGTGACACACAAATCCTTGAATGTTACCTTTTCCTTGCTACCTGGCTTAATTACTTCGCCTTCGACGGGGATTACAGACTTCATAATGATTTCGCGAACTTGTGCTGCTGTAAGATTTGGGAAATGACTGCGAATGATAGCTGCAACGCCTGCAACAGTTGGGGCAGCCATAGAGGTGCCTTGCAAAAACTCATAGGTATTTTCCGGAACAGTGGAATAAATAGAAACCCCTGGTGCAAAAACATCTACCGTCTTTTTTCCATAGTTAGAAAATGTGGCCGGCGCCGTCTCGTCCGTGGCGGGGGCCAATGCACCAACTTCTATCCAGTTTTTTGCTCGCTTGGGTTGAAACAATCCTCTTTTTTCAAAATAAGCATTGGGGAAGTTGTCGGTTACGTCATTGTTTTGACCTGAATTTCCCGCAGCATGAACGAGCAAAACATCATTAGCCGCAGCGTATTTCACTGCTTCGTCTACAACTTGCTTGTTCCAAGAATACCCTTTACCAAAACTCATATTAATAATGGAAGCGCCGTTATCCACAGCGTAAATAATAGCGTTTGCTACATCTTTATCGCGCTCATCGCCATCAGGCACGGCGCGAACAGACATCAACTTCACATGACGTGCAACGCCATAGATGTCATCACCAGCGTGAGCTTTCGCTCCTACAATGCCACCCACATGCGTCCCATGTTGCGCATCAGGACCTTGAACATCACTATTCCCGTAATATCGTTCGTAAACATCATCGTAATTGTCACCAACAATATGACGCTCATCAAAATCAGTGTTGTACCCTGTCTCTAATTGCTTTTTAAAGTATTTTTTGGTGCCCTCAAATTGATCAGCTATTAAATCATAGAATTCACCGAATGTTGTTATCTCTAGAGGAATGGAATTCATTATTTGTGAGGCAATGTTTTTTCCCAAAAAAAGAACCTCATCTCCAGTCGCATCTATATTTTCGATGTTTTCGATTGTAAAAGGTCTGCCATCTTCAAATTGCTCACCCAACGCCTCAAGGCTTTCAACAATAGCATTGAATTGATTCATACCTGCTTTCGCTTGTGTGCGCTGTTTATTGATTTCAGTTTTGTAAACCAGATACTGTTCGTACTCCTTCTTTTCCTTTTTCGAGAGTGATTTCGGATCTACATCCTTAAATTTTTTATCCAACTTGACAAATAATCGGGTAACTTCAAAGGTGTCAGCTCCAATGTTCTTACCGTCTTTACCTCCGATAAAATTCCATCCATAAACATCGTCAATATAGCCGTTGCCATCATCGTCAATGCCGTTTCCTGGAATTTCGCCTGGATTTACCCACATCACGGGTTTTAATCCATCGTGTGTGGGTTCCATTCCAGAGTCAATAATAGCCACAATTACCGTATCCGCCTCTTTGTCTGCCAACAACTCGGCATACACACGATCAGCGCCTACACCCGGATAACTACCCGTAGTTACGTCCTGTAAATACCAATTTTTAAGTTTTGATTCCTCAATTTCCTGTACTTCTACTTGAGCCCATAGGCTGATTGACAGAAAAAAAGACGCTGTAAAAAAACAGAATTTCTTCATTTTAAATGTGTTGATTTTACAAATTTACATTATAATACCTTGAAGCCTTACTGCTTGCAAGGGGTGAAATCGTCTGCGTAAAACAGTTGCATTTCGGCTCAATTAGATGAAAATTCTACAACAAACTTACAAAAGGCGCCTTCTTTTTTTTTGGTTGGCTTTTAAGATGACTAAAAAACAACCGCGCAGTAATTAAATTGCTGGCTTCAGAAACATTACTTTTGCCAAAAATATAATTCTACTATGGCCCTTATTGCTCCTTCTTTGTTAGCCGCAGATTTTGCCAACCTTCAGCGCGATTGTGAAATGGTAAATGCCAGTGCCGCGGATTGGTTTCACCTCGATGTGATGGATGGCGTTTTTGTACCCAATATTTCATTTGGAATGCCCGTTATTCAGAGCATTGCCAAACACGCCACCAAAACCTTAGACGTTCACCTAATGATTGTACAGCCCGAGCGTTACATTGACACCTTCAAAGCTGTTGGTGCCGATATTTTAACGGTCCACTACGAGGCGTCTACCCATTTGCACCGATCACTACAAGCCATCAAAGCAGCAGGCATGAAAGCAGGGGTTGCCCTCAATCCACATACACCCATCGATGTATTGCGCGACACCATTCAAGATATTGATTTAGTTTGCCTAATGAGTGTAAACCCTGGATTTGGCGGTCAAAAATTCATTGAGCGTACCTATCAAAAAGTTCGTGAATTGAAAGCGCTCATTACAGCAGAAAAAGCAAGCACTTTAATTGAAATTGACGGAGGCGTTACCAATGCGAATGCAGCTGCCTTGATTGCTGCTGGAGCTGATGTACTTGTGGCGGGAAGTTTTGTTTTCAGTGCAGCTGACCCCATTCAAACCATTGCCGACCTCAAACAAATACAATAACCTTATCGCTTACCAAGAACACCACTAAAAAAGTCGTGTTACTAACATGACACGCTAAAACAAGCACCAATGGATTTTCAAATTCAATCCTCATTTCAACCTACGGGCGACCAACCGCAAGCCATTAAAAAAATCGTTCAAGCGTTGCGGGATGGGGAAAAGTATCAAACGCTTTTGGGAGTTACGGGCTCGGGAAAAACCTTCACCGCAGCTAATGTGATTGAACAGGTGCAAAAGCCAACGCTGGTTTTATCGCACAATAAAACCTTGGCTGCGCAGCTTTACGGGGAGTTCAAATCGTTTTTTCCAAATAATGCTGTTGAGTATTTCGTGTCTTATTACGACTATTACCAACCTGAAGCCTACATCCCTTCAAGTGGGACATATATCGAGAAGGACTTAAGCATCAATGAAGAAATTGAAAAGTTGCGCTTGAGCACAACATCCGCCTTGCTCTCCGGCAGACGAGATGTTATTGTAGTCGCCTCGGTATCTTGCTTGTATGGCATTGGTAATCCAGAGGAATTTAATAACAACATCATAGAAATCAAGCGTGGGCAAGTAGTGAGCAGAAACAAATTTTTGCATCAATTGGTCACGTCATTGTATTCGCGCACCGCAGCTGATTTTAAACGCGGATCGTTTCGGGTAAAGGGCGATGTGGTAGACGTTTTTCCAGGCTATGCTGACTATGCACTGCGTTTTCACTTTTGGGGTAATGAGATTGAGCAAATAGAATCGTTTAACCCAGAAAACAACGCCCTACTTGAAACCTTTGATTACATTCGACTATACCCGGCAAACATTTTTGTAACGTCACAAAACACCCTGCAAAACGCTATTCAAAGCATCGAATTGGATTTGGGCAAACAGGTGGAGTTTTTTAAAAGTCAAGGGCGTTTCTTGGAAGCGAAGCGCTTGGAGGAACGCACCACGTTTGACTTAGAAATGATACGAGAGTTGGGGTATTGTTCGGGAATTGAGAACTACTCGCGCTACCTCGATGGCAGGCAACCCGGTACGCGGCCTTTCTGCCTGCTCGACTATTTTCCTGATGATTTTTTGATGATTGTTGATGAAAGTCACGTAACCGTATCTCAAGTCCGGGCCATGTACGGCGGAGACCGCTCGCGAAAAGAAAACTTGGTGGAATACGGCTTTCGACTGCCTGCTGCGATGGATAATCGACCACTGAAATTTGAGGAATTTGAGGCGCTGCAAAACCAAGTGCTTTATGTAAGTGCGACACCTGCCGATTACGAGCTTACCAAAACAGAAGGCTTCTATGTAGAACAATTGATTCGTCCAACCGGCTTGCTCGACCCCATCGTGGAAGTTCGTCCTAGTGAAAACCAAGTGGATGATTTAATGGAAGAAATCAATAAGCGCGCAGTAATCGACGAGCGCGTTTTGGTCACCACACTAACCAAAAGAATGGCGGAGGAATTGACAATATTCCTGACCCGACACGGCGTGCGGTGTCGTTATATCCATTCCGATGTCGATACATTAGAGCGCATTGAAATCATGCAAGATTTGCGAGATGGTGTTTTCGACGTGCTGATAGGGGTGAATTTATTGCGTGAAGGACTCGACTTTCCCGAGGTGAGTTTAGTAGCCATTTTAGATGCTGACAAAGAAGGTTTTTTGCGCAGTGAGCGTTCATTGGTGCAAACCATAGGCCGTGCCGCACGAAATGTAAATGGACGCGCCATTTTGTATGCCGATAAAATTACCGAAAGTATGCAGCGAACCATGGAAGAAACTGAGCGACGTAGAAAAATGCAGCAAGCTTACAATGAAGCCCACGGCGTTGAACCCCAAGCTTTAAAACGCGGCAAAGAGAGCATCCTCATACAAAATCGCCCTAGAAAAAATAGCGCTTATGACACCTCAGCAGCCGCACAAATTCCAAATGCCGCTGAAACTGCTGCCGGGTATTTGCACCCCGAACAGCTGAGTAAAGCCATAGAAAAAACAAGAAAAGACATGGAAAAAGCCGCTAAGTCCCTCGATTTTATGGAAGCCGCACGCCTGCGAGATTTGCTGATTGAATTAGAAAATCGATTAAAAAAAGAAACCGCTAGCAGGTGATTAGATTAGGCACAAAAACCTAAAAAAAGCAAACAACATGGAAAATCTCAACTTAAAACAACTGACCAATCAAGCAGGCCGTATTGCAATAGCTGCGGGAAAATGGATGCGAAAACAACAGCAAACCTTCGATAAAAACGCTATTGAAACAAAAAGCTTCAATAGCTTGGTGAGCTATGTAGATAAAGGTGCGGAGGAATATATTGTTAAACATCTGCTGCAACTAACACCCAATGCTGAAATACTAGGAGAAGAAAGTGGGTTAGCAACGACTGACAGCGATTTGCGTTGGATTATTGACCCACTAGATGGTACGACTAATTTTATACATGGCTTGCCTACATATGCTGTAAGTATTGCACTCGAATGTAAAGGTGAACTCGTTTTGGGCGTCATTTACGAAGTGGGTTTGGACGAGTGTTTTTCCGCCTATAAAAATGGAGGCGCCTTTTTGAATGGGCAACCCATTCGTGTGTCCGACACAGCAGACTTGGGTGATAGCCTCATTGCCACAGGCTTCCCTTATTCCGATTTCAAAAAAATGCCGGCTTACATGGATATTTTCAAAAGCTACATGCAGCACAGTCACGGGCTGCGGCGCTTGGGGACAGCGGCTACAGATTTAGCCTATGTCGCTTGTGGAAGATTCGAAGGCTTTTTTGAATATGGCCTTGCTCCTTGGGATGTAGCAGCGGGTATTGTCATCGTGCGAGAAGCCGGCGGTATAGTAACCGATTTCAATAAAGGTGACAATTGCCTTTACGGAATGGAAATAGCAGCAGCAAGCGCCGTTATTTTTGATGACTTTTACCAACCCATTGAAAATCACTGGAATTCTTGACAGAAAAGACACCCATATATTGCATTAGTGGATTGGGCGCGAACCGTTCGGTTTTTGCCAATATTGCGATACCCGATGCTGAACTTCACTTTTTAGATTGGCTAGAGCCAGAAAAGAACGAGACACTTTCCGCTTATGCTTTTCGAATGAGTGAGAAGATAACGCATGAGCATCCAGTTGTTTTAGGCGTATCGTTTGGTGGCATCGTCGCCCAGGAAATAGCAAAACAACGCAGCCTTGCACACCTTATACTCATCAGTACGATTTGCGACCCCGAAGAGCTGCCCGTCACACTTGCCGCTTTTCGAAAAGCTCCCGTTTACAAAGCGCTTCCCGATGCTATTTTGATGCCCTTACTCCTACAAGGGATTCAGCAATTTGGGCACCTATCCAAAAAGCTAGTTCAATATTTTCGTGAAATGATTGCTGAGCAAAGCCCCAACTACTACCGATGGGCATTCTCAAAAATATTGCATTGGAAGGGAGCGACGGCACAGGTGCCCACACTTCGCCTTCACGGCACAGAGGACAAACTGTTCCCCATTGAAAAATTAAAAACGCCAAACAAAGCGATACAAGGAACGCATTTAATCATTTACACCAAAGGAAAATTACTCTCCGAGCTGATTTCTAATTATTTATCAAGTACTGAAATCACAAGAGAAGCATTGTAAATTTGTAGCATTAAAAAGAAAGACCTTGAAAACAAAAAATTTCATAATCGGCCTGTTTTCGCTGGCTGTATTGTCATGCAATAATACACCGAATAGTGATACAACCGTTGGCACACTGCCAGCACTAGAAGCAGGCCCAATGGTAGTCAACTCAAAAGTTAGCGGTTACGAAATTTATGCAGGGAAATCTGTGGCACGCGTGCAAACTCAACTAAGTAATACCGGGAATACCGCATTGGTGAACTATATTGTATCCCTAAAACAAGACGACATGGTTTATTCGGATACGGTATTGGTGGAATTGCACCAAAACGACACCGTTAAAACAGAAGTCATTTTTACAGAGGTTACTTTCAAGGAAGATGAAAACCTGCCGATAACCCACGAATTACAATTACTAAACCCATAAAATGGAATCCTTACCCCTATTTGAAATGACCGCTAAAACGCTTGGCGGACTAGAACCGATACTTGAAAAAGAACTGCGCATACTAGGTGCACAGGACATCAAAGTACTCAAGCGAGCTGTTTCCTTCAAAGGGGACAAAGGATTTTTATACAAAGCCAATTTGTGGCTGCGCACTGCTATTCGCATCTATGTTCCGATTGGCAACTATCAATTGCGCAATCAAGAAGACTTGTATAAAAAAGTCCAATTAATAGAATGGGAAAAGTACATGGCTGTAACACAGTCATTCCGAATCGACGCCACAGTCTATAGCGAATTGTTTAGCAATTCAAAATTTGTAGAGCAAAAAACCAAAGATGCTGTTGTAGATTATTTTCGGGATAAATTTGGCGAACGCCCCGACGTTGATTTACAAGACCCCAAAATCCGGATTCACATACACCTTTCCGACCGATTTTTGACCATCAATTTAGATAGCAGTGGCGATCCCTTGTTCAAGCGAGGCTACCGAACCGAGGTAGGTTTTGCGCCTATCAATGAGGTTTTGGCCGCAGGTATTTTGCAGTTAATCGGTTGGCAACCCCACCGGCCGTTGCTCGATCCGATGTGTGGTTCCGGTACCTTTCTTATTGAAGCGGCCCTTATGGCTCAAAACATGCCGCCCAATATTTACCGCGATGCATTTGGGTTTATGAACTGGCCCGACTATGATGAAGAATTACATGAGTTGATTGAAGAGAGTGCCTTTAAGAAAACTCGAAATCCCGAATTCAAGATTTTTGGTCGCGACAAAGACCCCAATATGGTAGAGAAATGCCGCGCCAATTTGAAAACCGCATTGTTTGACGAGGTAATTGAAGCCAAGCACATCGAGTTTATCGACAGCAAGCCCCCAACAGAGAGAGGTGTCATTATAATGAACCCACCCTATGATATGCGTTTGCGTTCCGATAACGAAGAACTCTACGGACAGATTGGCAAAACCCTCAAGCACAATTACCCCGGCTGGGAAGCTTGGATAATCACAGCAGACTTAGACAGTGTGCGCTATATAGGATTGCGCCCCACAAGAAAGATCGCATTGAAAAACGGGCCTTTAGACAGCAAGTTATTCAAATACGAAATGTTTGCAGGAAAGCGCAAAGAACGGCACTAGGAATAGATGATAGCCTTTGTTTTAATGGTTTAAAGGAAGGTGTCTCGTTTCAAAACGGGACATTATTTCGGAAAACATCATCCTATTAAGCCATGACGCATCCGTTTTGATGGCAATCATGTTTTTTTGGAAAGAAAAAAAGTTAAAGAAAAAAGGCAAGCACGGATAAGTTTTTGAGCAATTTTCATAGATCCAGATAGTGTACGAGTATTAAAAACATCTGGTTGAAGCTTTAGAGTGAGTGCTATTTTTGCCGGCAAATTCGGGTAAATTAAACTTTGCAGTTATACTAATAATTTTCTTTTCGGGTTGCTTTATTCATAGAAAGCCGTATTCTCAGCACCTATTTTATTATACGCTTATCTCCAGATCCTTTATATTTTTGGAAATAAGCGGATAACAGCTTGCTTTTTTCAGCTTATCGTTTTGCGTGTATGTGCAGTAGCGGATTTGAAGCACTTTCCTGTCCGTTTAGTACAAAGTTTTTTATAAGCACAGACTTTCGTTTTACCACTTCTCCCGTCATTGCCACAAACACGCCATTAGGCAATCGTGCTTCCTTTTGGTCAGTGGATTTCTTGGTCGTGTGTGTGTTCTTCCGACAAAATAAGGTTGTTGCTTACGCCATTGATCAAATTCAAAGTACCTTCTTCCATTCGATCAAATTCCAAAATGGAATCTTCCAAAGGTTGCCCTTCAAACAAATCCGTTATGGATTTTATGGTTTCCTGCTGATAATTGAGATTGGATTCAAAGGTAAATTTCATGGGCATTTCTTCATAATTTTTTCGGTAAGCCCCTTAAACTCTTCATAGCTTTTTTGAACTGCATAAACATGGGCTCCAATTGCACCATCGGCTGGCTTAAGAAGAAAAATTGGTTTATGTGCCTCCATTGACATTGGCGCTAAGCTCCTAAAATGTTTAAGTAATGCAATGCAATTGACATCTAACTCTACGTTAGTTTGAGTTTCATTTTTATTTCCCTTTACAAACTCACTAAAAACATTGGGAATTCTATTTGCCCATTTTAAATATGATTTAACTGGTCGGCTTTCTTTAGCTGAATATTGCATGACAATATATCCTGCCGGAAAAGATTCGTTTTCTGGAATACGTACAGTCAAATTCTCAGGACGCAGGTCTTTTCTTTGTTTCCACTGTTTTTTCCAAAGAGTAAGTGTTGAACCAAGGTTTTTTATACCTTGCAAAGAGAACAAGTCCGATGCAACAGGCATAATGATGTAATCTGAACTAATAGCTACCGCTCTATTGATAGCTCCTAAATTAGGTCCAACATCAATTAGTACTAATTCCGAGTCAAATCTATTTGATGCTTCCTCAATTATTGTTTTGAAAATACTTGTAATCCTAAATGAATATATTTCACCGTTTAAACACTTGAGCCAGGCATCACTCAAAGTATCCTCAAACGTGGAGAGGGCAAGGTTGCCCATAATTAAGCTAAGATTATCAGTAATGTGTTCTAAATGAACGGGTACAGCAGGGTCTCCATTTACAATTGGGGTAATGGCGTCTAAAATTGTAACCGGAATATTGTTTTCATAAACTTCTTCAAGCCTTTCGTCAGTTAAAAACATCGATGTAAGGTTTGACTGAGGGTCAAGATCTATTGCAATAGTCTTTATACCCATTTCTGATAACATACAGGCTACATGGTAAACAGTTGTTGTTTTCCCAACTCCTCCTTTGTTATTGAAGAATGTAATTGTTCTCATTGCCATCTGTTATTGATTGGAATAGATACTTTAAATTTTGTAGTCAGGCTTAAATCAAAATTAGGTTCACCGTTTCCATTTTGAATCAATTCTTCTTTAGCTCTCTTTACTCCGTAATTAAATCTGTTTACATACCCCAGAACCTTCAATGCTTCAGCTAAAACTACATTTCGATAATCACTGGCATTTGGAAAGTTTTGAGGAGTCGCCTCACCAAAAAGCCCACCCGGATTTATTATTTCAATTCTATCTGAAAATTCATAGATATAAATAGGAGCATTGGATTCATAACTTCTGTGCATTATCGCATTCATTATTAATTCTCGAAGTGCCCAATAAGGATAGTTTTTTATATTTTGTTCTTGGAAAGATTCATTTCTAATAGGTCTTTCCTTTACAATATTCCCTTTTATAAAATCATCGAGCTGTTTTATTTCGGTTATCAATGCTCCTGAAAATTTCTTTTCATATTCTACATCTGTGGTCATTTCTTGTCCCACAAACTTAATGTATTGTATATAAGCTCCAGGTAGGAAAAATTCAGGATTTAATCCAAAAATAAGGATTCCCGCATGGGTTGGGCATTGTTCTTTAGTATCAAAAAATCGCAAGGAGGCTAGTTGCTGCTCTATACTTCTCCCATTTTCTGATAAGGTTTCCTTGTCTATTGCAGATGGTAAATAATATATTTTGAAAATATCTATGCTAATATCTTCTAAAGATGATCCTAGAGCTGGCACCAAGTCATAGGTTTTTGCATAAGACACTCTACGCTCTGTGAGTATGCGTTCTTCTTCTAGCGAAGCTTTTGCTTTTCTAGGACCTACTCGTATCCAACATCTTCCATCAAAACGCACAGGGGGATACAAAGAAGGACGTACCTCTATCACAACTACATCACCACCATCAATTGTGTAAACCGGACTCACTACTAAGGAGGGTTGCGGCAAAACATTACCATTGGACTTAATGTTGCCAATCTTCTGAAGATCATTATCGGTAATTTTGATACCTTTCACTATTCCGTCATCATCCACGCCCAACAAGATATAGCCCGATTTTCTATGATTGGGGAAATCATTGGATAAGGCACAAACAGCAGGTCCTAGTTTATCTTCCCGAAAAGATATAGTACGCTCAATTCTATCAGATTCTAAATCTGTTATAAGTGCTTTTACTTCGTCTTGCGTCATCGTCTTATATCGTTTTAAATTCCACCCCAGCATCTTTCATTTGAAGTACCGTATTCGTTTTTAATTGGTCGTTTCCTGTGTTGTAAGGCGGGTCTATATAAATCATTTTTACTTTACCAAAGTAGCTTTTTTGTAGCTCTTTCAGTACTTCAAAGTTTTCGGTTTCGTTAAAGTTTACGCTTTCCTCTTTGGCCGGAACAAGGGTTTTGGTGGTTGGGGTTTGTAATACTTTGAAAGCTTCACTTTTCCCTGCCCAATTCAACACATAGCGTTCATTGGAAAAGTTGATGTCTTCTCCAAGTGTAGCTTTTAGTTTTTCCCAATCTAGCGGCCCTTCGCTAAAAGCTTCGGGCAAAACCTGTCGCAATGCGTTTAATTTTTCTTGTTCTGGTCTCAGACTTGTTCCGTCCATAGATTATTGTGTTTTTAATCTGTATTTTTTATTGTTTTTCAAAGTTCAGATTGAACATCCAAATCCTCATTCTCTTCATTTTTAACCTTCTTGCCTTGAATGTTTCTTTCAATTAATAATGCTGCCGGCTCAACATCAAGGATTTCAGCAATCTCGTGTAAGTCCTCTAAACTCGGGTGTCGTCTGTTTTGAGCATAGGAGTTAACCATATTGTAACTCTTACCTAATTGGTCAGCCAACCATTTTTATTTAATACCCTTTTGTTCTAAAACGTCTTTTATTCGGTTCATTCTTGAACTTTTTTTAATTGGTAAAACTAAGAATAAAAATTAATGCCTCAATAAATGAGTGTTTAAATTATCATGCTGTATGGGTGATGTGAGAAAAAGCAAGCTTTTTTCGTTTTTACTCACGGTATGTTTATTTTTTTAGTGGAGTTCAGTGAATCACTGCGCTGATTTCAAGCTCTTTTCGTTTTTGTTTGGGCTTTGAATGCCAGCAAAAACCAAATCTGCTTCCCCGTGCGGTTGGTTTTCTACACTGAGTGATAACATCCGTATAACAACTTTTTTTATCAGCTTATCTCCAAATCCCTTACATTTTTGGAAACATCCGGATAACAACTTTTTTATTCAACCTATCTCCAAATTACCCTACATTCACACAACCATCCCTGCAATAATTTTCCCCACCAGCAACCACAAAATACACTCCCTTCCAAAAAAATTAACCTACCCGCTAAATCCAAAATCCTAAAACGCAAAGTAAATAAAGGGTTGTAAATCGGCACTTAGTATCTGATAGATGAAAAATAATGTCAAAAAACCCGCTAAAGTTTGAAGGGAAAATGGCAAATTGATAAAGGTGGTGCGATACCATTGCTTAAAACTGCTCGGCAACCAATGAATTATATATCCCAATACCATCACGGCAAACACGCTTTTAAAACCTGCCAAAACATCGGGAATGACCTCTGGCTGAAAGTTGTTCCATATTTGCGAAAGCATCAAGCGAGAAAGGACTTCGTTCTCACCGCGAAACCAGGTGCGCGTAAACGTTATAAAGTTAAAAGTCAAAAAGATACCCAAAAAGCGATTAAACCACTTCTTTTTGTCTCCCCATGGACTCACGGGCTTCCAAAATTTGTACACAAGCAAACCTAGTCCATTAAGTCCTCCCCAAGTAACAAAATTCCAACTCGCTCCGTGCCATAAACCGCCAATTAACATAGTGAGCAATACGTTTATGTTGGTGTCTATCGTATTTTTTATTCCCGGACTATAGCGCATCCCTAATGCGGCCAACACTATCAAAACGGCAAAGCCAATGGGAACCATCCAACTGCCTGCAAGGATACTGATGAAAAATATCATTACCAACATCATAAAGTAACTGAAAAAGGAGCCTTCGCGATTGCCGCCCATAGGAATGTACAAGTAGTCTTTTAACCATGAACTCAAACTGATGTGCCAACGACGCCAAAAATCACCGACGCTTATGGCTTTGTAGGGGGAGTTGAAATTGACTGGCAAATGAAACCCCATCAATAAAGCCACGCCTATCGCAATATCTGTATACCCTGAAAAATCTGCATAAACCTGAAGCGAATAGCCATATAACGCCATTAAATTCTCGAATCCACTAAACGAACCGGGATTGGCAAAAACGCGATCTATGAAATTCCCTGCAATGTAATCGGCTAAAAACATTTTCTTTAACAAGCCATTGAGCACCCAAAACACCGCCGTACCAAACTGTATTTTTGTGAGGTGATACGGTTTATACAACTGTGGGATAAACTCTGATGCCCGAACAATGGGCCCTGCAACCAATTGAGGAAAAAAGGAAACGTAAAAACCAAAATCTAATATGTTGTTCACGGGTTTCAAATTGCCACGGTAGATGTCTACACTGTAACTTATGGTTTGAAATGTGAAAAAACTTATCCCTACGGGCAACAAAATCTTGTCTACGCGAAAATGGGTGCCGAAAAAACTATTGGTCCATTGCGCAAAGTGATTATAAACAGTGAGATCGGTACCGAGAAGGGCATTAAAGTTTTCTGTAAAAAAATAAGCGTATTTGAAATACACCAATATAAACAAATTGATGAAAATACTCAAAGCCACCCACCACTTGCGATGGCGTTGGACACTGGCTTTGTAAATTTGCTTTCCTATAAAAAAGTCTGCTAACGTACTGAAAAGCAATATCACCACATAAAAGCCACTAGTTTTGTAATAGAAAAATAAAGATACCAAAAACAAGTAGGCGTTGCGCACAGCTCGGTTTGGATACAGCAGCGAATAAAACACCAAAACCACAAAGAAAAAGCCCCAAAAAAACGGTTGGGTGAATATCAATGGGGTCTCCTCCGAATAGAGAAAAATTTCAGTCAAACTCGTTTTCCAGTCTATCACGGCTCTAGTTTTACAGAGAATTTGTGATTCAAATAATTGCCAAATGCGGTGCGCAAACCATCAAACATCAAGTCGCCTTGCAGCTTGTAACCATCGGGTGTGAAATGAATGCGATCGCTCTTGGCCAATCCTGCTTTCTCCCAAACTACGCAACTTCCCAATCCGCCCATTACTTCAAAAAGATCCCAAACCGCACCGTTGTACTCAGCTGCCAAATCGCGCATCACTTCACGAACTTTGATGGCATTCGGATTTGGATATTTCTTGTTGTAATAAGTGTCATTGTTTGTGATAAACAAGAAATTTACATCGGGGTTGGCTTTTCTGATGAATTCCATCAAAGTCCGATACTGCGCCTGATAAGCCTCTGGATTAAAACTAGCTTGTGATGTGTTGGCGTCGTTGATTCCGATACCGAAAATCACTAAATCGGGGGGCATACTTTCTAATTGCTCTGGCAAGAATTCACAACGCAAATAACTGGGAACACTTGCTCCATTGGCGCCAATGCTGTGGTACGTGATACCGGGCTCGCCTGTCAAATACTGAACTCCCTGTATCAAAAACCGATTTTGCATACTGTCGGTCTTTTCTAAATAAAAGCGGAGTGTATCGTAAGTTTGACTGAAAAAATACTCCACATATTGAGCGCGATTGTTTACTCGTTTGCTGGCTACTTTGTAATCCCCTATTAAGGTAGGAATGTAACTTTCCGGAGTGATTTCGTAATAAATCCGAACTTGATTAAAATTGTAGGTCTTTCCATCTTTTGCATTGGCATAAAGTGTAACCGTTGCCCCCGAATCTCGGGTTTCTGCGGCTACAGCAGCTAAACCCCATGCAGCTTCGTGCTTTCTCAAAGGAGCGCGCAACCCTTCCCAATTCCCAGTATAATGCGTTCTGTAATCGTAGGGATTGTTCGTTTTTGATAAGTGATAGGGAAACATAAAACCACGCTCTCCTTGTAACCCTGGCGCAAATTCATGCAAATTCTCACGCATCTGCCGACTCATTGTTCCTGCTTGAACATGCGATCCTCCCATGTGCAATATGTGCACTTGCCCATAACCCTCAAAAATCAATTGCTCGAGTTTCTCAAAGAACACATTGAAGGTTGAACTATCTCCGTAAAACTCCAATTGGTGGGCTTCCCAATTGATAAACGGATAGTCGCGTTTGTGTTTCGCAATGTCTTGAGCCGAACCTTGAAATGCCCAAAGCAACAGAAAGCTCCCTATTAATTGTGAAAACTTACTCATAACTGGGGCAATTTTAAAGGATCTGTCACTTCTTTCTCCACAAGCGTGTCTATTGATGGGGCGGGTTGATGATGCTGTTGGTACACTTTGTAATCTTCCAAAATGGCACCATAAAACAACTCGGCGACCTTTCTTGCCCCACTTGGCGTAAAATGTATATAATCTTTTGCAGCTAAAGGTGGGTCTGCATTTACCCAACTGGGCATTGAGTTTTCTCCTCCCATTACTTCGTACAAATCCCAATATGCTGCTCCATGATCAAAGGCGGCTTTCTTTAACGCATCCCGAACTTGAGTCAAATAAGGAAACGTCACGTAGTTGTTTTTCACCTTGGTGCTCATGTCTGACGGTCCAATCAATATGAAGGAAGCATTCGGTAGAATGCTCTTGAATACACCTATTTGCGACGCAAACCATTCGCCGTATTTCTCGGCTTTCTTGTCTGAGTCAATGTAAGGCACGGTGTTGCCACCGTACTGCAATACTACTAATGTAATGGGCTCGCGCTTGAGCATTCGCGAAAGCTGACCCCGATCCATGCTGGTGAAAATAGTACCACTAGAGCCGCGCATCCCAATATTGTCTATCACCATGCCTGAACCTTCTTCAAGCGAAAATCCATAAAAATCTGGACTGTAAACGCCCTCAAATTCAAATCGTAAATCTTGTGGGGTGCTAGCAAATGTAAAGGTTACTTTCTGCTCCTGCTTGGAGGGAGCTAGTGTTTTTGTGGTAATCAACGCATCGCCATCAAATGCGCTAACTTGAACTGGAAACTGGGCATTGCCATAATGCAAGTGTATTTGACGATAGGTCTTAACACCTCTATACCCTAGTCGTGAGGGCTTGAGCGAAACGGTAGCCCGGTGCACTAGTGCTGTGTCGATAAGGGTATCTGCTTGGTAGGGTGTGAATCGCGAAAAGCTGCCCCAACACCCAAAGCTCTTGTGGTTTACGGTGGTGTCCCTACGTCCATAAGCGGTGTAGCGCAGCCAGTTATCACTCTGCGTTTGGCGGATACTGAAATTCGGGATTACCTCATATACGGGAATATAGCCTGGCCCACCACC
>JAIULY010000041.1 GCA_022565875.1 Schleiferiaceae bacterium
TAATTCAACTTCACCTGAAACGGAAAATCCTCTAACTCCTTTAACAACTCGGGACAAATACCCACTTTGCTTCCTGTGGGATCCATTGTTAATTTGACGTCTTCCTCTATGTCTACCACTTGAATGTTCCACTTTTTTTCTCCGGGATACTTTTTTAGCAAGGCCTCTAATTCATCCACAACCTTGGCGGCAAGATCGGTGATACTAATGCGCAACTCTAAGCTCTTTACTTGGTCATCCATCAAATTTTGCAGCAGCGAGAAGTTGGTGTAGCGAAACTTGGTGCGCTCGAATTTTTTACCGTCTTTTTCCCAAGAATTCTTCTCAATACGCAATTTCACAAACAGCATTCTACCCACATCCAAAAAGTGGCGGAATTTTAAATAATCGTCCTCCCAAATGTCAAATTCATGATATCCAGAATAGTCCTCCATAATAAACTTACCGAAGGGCTTACCATTTCGCGTTTCTCGATGCTGCACACTGGTGATGATTCCAGCTATGGCCAAATCGCGCCCAATAACACCGGGTGAATTGTCCATGTCGGCTATTGCGGCAATCTTTGCGGTGGTAAAGCGCTGTATCTCCAATTTAAAATCATCGAGCGGATGTCCTGAAATATAAATTCCGTTCACTTCTTTCTCTTTCCGCAAGGCCTCCATACTGGTCCATTCCATCACAATGGGTATTTCGGGCTCTGGCAATTGCACACCGGAATCTTCACCAAAAAGCGAAACTTGCGCTGAGTTTTCATTGGTGCGTATATTGGCGATGTACTTCACTGCTTTTTCTAAAAAGGTCATCCCTTCGCCTTGCTCTTGGTGAAAGTAAACGGCGCGGTGTTGATTGGGGAAGTTATCGAATGCGCCCCCTAAAATAAGGGCTTCAATCGTTCGCTTGTTGGCGGCTCTCGTATCAATGCGCTTTAGTAAATCAAAGACATTCTTGAATGCACCGCCCTTTTTACGCTCGTCAATAATCATGAGCACTGCGGCCTCGCCTACTCCTTTCATTCCCCCCAAACCAAACCGAATTTCTCCTTTGGCATTGGGCTGAAAATTCAATCCTGATTCATTTATATCCGGCCCCAGTACTTTGATACCCATCCGCTTGCACTCTTCCATATAAAAGGTGAGCTTTTTTAGGTCGTTCATGTTGTTGGTCAACACCGACGCCATAAACTCAGCTGGATAATGGGCCTTCAAATACGCGGTTTGGAAAGCAACAACCGAGTAGCACGTAGAATGCGACTTATTGAAAGCATAGGCAGCGAACTTCTCCCAGTCGCCCCAAACTTTATCACTCATCTTGGGGTCGTGCCCGCGCTCTTTGGCGCCGTCAATAAACTTGGACTTCATTTTGTCCAGTACCGCTTTTTGCTTTTTACCCATTGCTTTCCGCAATACATCCGCTTCACCTTTGGTAAATCCGGCCAATTTTTGCGAAAGCAACATCACCTGCTCTTGGTATACGGTGATGCCATAGGTCTCTTCCAAAAACTCATCCATTCCTTCGAGATCAAACTCAATGGCTTCTCTACCGTGTTTCCGCGCGATAAAGTTGGGAATGTATTCCATAGGTCCCGGGCGGAAAAGGGCGTTCATCGCAATGAGATCTTCAAATTTATCGGGCTTCAGCTGTCGCAAATTTTTCTGCATCCCAATCGATTCAAACTGGAAGGTCCCATTGGTTTCGCCGCGTTGATAGAGCTCCATGGTCTTTGGATCGTCCAATGGGATTTCATCGGGGTCAATATCTACGCCATGTCTTTCTTTCACCAATTGCGCGGCGCCTTTGATGATGGTGAGCGTTTTCAAGCCGAGGAAGTCCATTTTCAACAAGCCGGCAGATTCTACCACGCTGTTGTCAAATTGGGTATTCCACAAGGAGGCCTCTTTATTGGCCACAGATACGGGAATGAACTCACGGATATCTTGTGGGGTGATAATCACCCCGCAGGCATGGATACCCGTGTTGCGCAGTGAGCCTTCCAAGGCGGCGGCTTGTCGCAGACACACACCCGCCTCGGAGTCTTCTTGGAAGATTTCACGCAGTTGTTTGGCACCGTCCATTTGCTCGGGCTTAATCTTTTCCCGCAGCTTGTCTTCAGGCAGTGAAATCAGCGCATTGAGTTTTAGGTCGGGCATCATTTTCGCCAATCGGTCGGCTTCTTGCAGCGGCATGTCCATTACGCGAGCGGTATCGCGAATAGCAGACTTGCCGGCCATAGTGCCATAGGTTATGATTTGCGCCACCTTGTCGGACCCGTATTTCTCTACTACCCAATTGATAATGGCCTCGCGTCCTTCGTCATCAAAGTCGATATCAATATCCGGTAGCGAAACCCTGTCGGGATTCAAAAAACGCTCAAAAAGTAGGTCGTATTTGATGGGGTCAACATTGGTAATACCAATACAATAGGCCACGGCAGAGCCCGCTGCAGAACCCCTACCCGGCCCTACCCAAACACCCATCTTCCGGGCTTGTGTGGTAAAATCTTGTACAATCAAGAAATAACCAGGGTAACCTGTATTGGCAATGGTCTCTAGCTCAAAATCTAGACGTTCGCTAATCGCTTCGGTAATGGTCTCATAGCGCCGTTTTGCCCCTTCGTAAGTCAAGTGACGCAGGTAGGCGTTTTCTCCGCGCTTACCCCCATCTTCGTCGTCTTGCGGATCGATAAATTCCTCTGGAATCTCAAATTTTGGCAGTAACACCTCGCGTTCGAGTGGAAACATTTCTACTTTGTCTACAATCTCTTGTGTGGTGGCAATGGCCTCGGGGATATCTTTGAAAAGGAGTTTCATTTCCTCTTGCGTCTTAAAATAAAACTCTTCGTTTGGGAAACCGTACCGAAATCCTCTACCGCGTCCTTTTGGCGTACTTTGGCGTTCGCCATCTTTCACACACAGCAACAAATCATGGGCATTGGCATCGTTTTTATCGAGATAAAACGAGTTATTGGCTGCAAAATACTTTACATTGTATTTTTTTGCAAAACCCAGCAAAACTTGATTCACGTGATCTTCTTCGGGCAGTCCGTGACGCAAAAGCTCTACGTAAAAATCATCGCCAAACTGCTCTTTCCACCACACAAAGGCTTCTTCAGCTTGCTTTTCTCCAACGTTTAAAATCAGATATGGCACTTCACCCAAAAGTCCTCCGGTGGTCACCATAAGGTTTTCTTTGTGTTGCACAACGGCCTCCTTATCGATGCGCGGCACATAATAAAAACCTTCGATAAATCCGATGGAAGACAGTTTAGCTAGGTTTGTGTATCCGCTTTGGTTTTTTGCTAAAAAAACAGTGGCATAGCCATTGTCTTTGGTGTTTTTATCCAATCGGTTTTGACAGACATTGAGCTCACAACCCAAAATGGCTTTTAGTGGTATTTCGTCTTCCGCAGCTGTGCCATCGGCTTTTCTGTTTTCCAGCATTTTGTTGTAGGTCATCACTTCGCGTACAAAGTGAAAAGCGCCCATCATGTTGCCAGAATCGGTAAGTGCCACGGCAGGCATGCGGTCTGCGGCAGCTTTGGCTACTAGTTTTCCAATTTGTGTAGTAGACTGTAATACAGTAAACTGGGTATGGTTGTGCAGGTGTGAAAATGCTGTTTCTTTGATCTGATGCCGCAAATCCTTGGTTGTCTCTCCAGAAGTTGCAGCAGCTTTGGCAGTCGTTGACTGGCTTAATTCTTCAGGAGCGTAGGGCTGTGTATTGAGTCCAATTGGACGAATGGGATTGGGGTTAGCTATTCGGAAATTTTCAAAATCGTCTGGTGTAAATTTCAGCTTGCTGCGCAAAGGGGCCAAATCTGGACGATTGGCTATGCGCACCAACTCCAAGAAACAGCGAGCCGTAGCCTCCACATCAGCAGCTGCATTGTGTGCGGCATCAAATCCCTCTCCGAATAGTTTTTGATGCAGCTCGGTTAGTGTTGGCCACTTGTATTTTCCACCTTTACCCCCTGGAATTTGGCAGAAATCTGTGCCTTCTGTTTTGGTATCGAGCACACCTAATTCCATCATTTTGGTGGCCATTTGCCTGCGGTGGTACTCAGCGCCCATAATGTTAATATCAAACTCAATGTTGTGCCCAACGTTGAATATGCATTTGGCGATGGAGGTATTAAATTTCTCCAGCACCACATCAAGAGGTTGCCCAAACTGCTTGGCGCGTTCGGTGCTGATACCGTGTATTTGAGCCGCGTTAAAAGGAATATCAAAACCCTCGGGCTTCACAATGTAATTGTGAACCTCAACCAACTGTCCTTGTTTGTCGTGCACCTGCCAAGCAAGTTGCACCAACCGGGGCCAATTGTCACTATCGGTAATGGGCGCGTTGTAATCGCGTGGCAAACCGGTTGTTTCTGTATCGAAAATCAAGAACATAGCTGAGAATTTTAATGTATAAAGGAGGTCTGTAAAGTTATGAAGTCTTGTCTTTGACACCACAAAATGGAAGCAGTAAAGTTTTTAACAATGATAAAACCTTGTTTTTAAAAACCTTAATAAACTAACTCACAAAACACCTACAAATTGAAGTTGGCTAAAATATGAATACCTGCTGGTAACGTAATTTTTCAGATTAACTGGGGACAAGAAGAAACTAAAACAAATAGACACTTTTCTACCAAGATGATAGCTCTTTGGCTGTTTGCCAATGTTTCAACCATTGTGGAACAACAAAACGAGCCGCTCAAACTAGCTTTTGTTGCGAAAAAGAAACTTCAAAAAAAGCAACTTGAATCACAGCATAGTATGACAGCAAAACCTTTCGAAAATATTTTTCATCATTTCGTCATTCGTTTCATTTCTAATGCTATTATTGCAGAAACAACGTATTCATATTTAACTAGCGTCACAGCAATTAGAGAACGGGAAATATAAAAAGCCACAACTTTGCACACATTACAACGAATTTATCGCGAAAAGCTAGCGCCATTATACCCACCAAAAGAGATTGACATCCACTTCAAATGGTTGGTCATGGAGCGCATGAATTGGACTAGCGTGCAATTTATGTTAAATCGGAATAGCAGTCTACCTAAAGTTGCAGTGGCGCAACTGAAAAACGATTTAGAAAGACTGCTTTGCGGCGAACCGATACAATACATATTAGGGTTTACAGAGTTTTTTGGTTTTCGATTTGTAGCGCGACCCGGTTGTTTAATCCCGCGACCTGAGACAGAAGAATTGGTATTGCGTGTTTTGCAATACGCCGAAGCCCACACCACCGAACCATCAGTTCTATTAGACGTGGGCACGGGTTCAGGTTGTATTGGTTTATCCTTGGCGAAAATCTTCCCCTCCAGTACTGTTCATTGTGTTGATTACAGTGATGCCGCATTGGCTATAGCCAAGGAAAATGCAGAAATATTGCAAGTAAAAAACGTGATTTTTCACAAACTTGACTTTCTGGACGCCACAACATGGCACCAACTTCCAAAAATCGACTGGGTTGTCAGCAATCCGCCCTACATACCAGAAAATGACAAGGCATCCATGCACATCAATGTATTGGGACACGAGCCGCACGAGGCCCTTTTTGTGCCCAACGACAATTTGCTTTTGTTTTACGATGCCTTACTTGAATTTTGCAATTATAATGGTGCAAGCCTATTATTTGCAGAAATATATGAGCGTGCTACGGCCGCATTAACACAATCGCTGACTATACCTTTTGCTATTCACAAAGATTTACAAGGCAAGGACCGCATCCTTGAGATGAAAATATCTCCCGTTATTACACACGAAACCAATCCATAACAACTTTTACAAATATCTTAACATCATGAACAAACTTCAATTTCTCTTAGCTGGCTTTTTGTTGGTTTTCATAGGAACTGCCCAAGAAAAAGAGGGTGGCTGGCAAGCGTTGCTCGCGGGCGACTTCAACCAAGCCGAAACTATATTTAACGAGCGCTTGCAAAAAGACAGCACTGATATCACCGGTTTGCAAGGGATGATATTCTTAAGTGAGGTCAAAGAAAACTTCTTGAATTACAACAAGTACATTACTACCTATGTGAACAATCATTGGGATGAAGATATTTTTCTGCTTTTTCGCGAATCATACGATGGAAAAACGGACGCCATTTTAAAATCCCCTATGAGTGAACGGGCAAAAATGGAAAACTACTTGGATTCTGCTTTTGGCATATTGCGATACACGCACGACAAAGGCAAATCCAATAAAATGTATCGCTCAGTTATTCAAGATTTTAAATGGTCTTTTTTAGGCCCTTTTGAAAGTTACAATGGCAGTGGCTACTTGGAGACTTTTGAGGCAGAAAAAGACAGTTACGACCCTGAAAAAACCTATCTCACAGAGTATGGTGAGCCGCGTCAGTGGGTGGAACCCAAGTACTCAGGGCCAAGTGGTCGTGCCTT
This sequence comes from Schleiferiaceae bacterium, assembly GCA_022565875.1. Classification (GTDB taxonomy): domain Bacteria; phylum Bacteroidota; class Bacteroidia; order Flavobacteriales; family Schleiferiaceae; genus JAIULY01. Next base: position 6,393 of record JAIULY010000041.1, read on the forward strand.
GAACTACATGCACTTGACCATGAACACATCAGAACCAAACGTCAATTATGCTAACACCTTCATCACGAATCCAACCCAACAAAAAGTACAATTCCGGCTTACGCGAAGCGCGCCCATCAAGGTGTACTTAGACGATGATTTAATTTATGAAAATGCAGATATTTCTGTTTTCATGTATGATAAAGAAATTTTAGAACTCGACCTAGCCCCTGGTACACACCGCATTTTAGTGAAAAGTGCAGCGTACTTTCCTATTTCCAATGCCAATTTTAATCTAAATTTTAGAGATTACCCCAATTTGGAGCAGGATGAATTTACTTTGCGCATCACAGATGTCAACGGCAAAGTGATTTCAGGAATCACCTCAAGTTTCAGGGGCACCTATGAACCCCGCGATTATCAAGGTAAAGTCAACGTAAAAGAGACGAGCCTTGTAGAAGCATTTGACAGGAGACTTGCCGAAAGTGATAATCATCCGTTTTACTATTATGCGTTGAACAAGGCCTACATCAAAGAAGGCGAATTCAAACAAGGAGAGGCCCGCTTTATTGTGTTGCATCGTGAAAATCCAGGAAGCGTATTCTTCAATTTTTTGATTAGTAAAGTTTTCTCCGCAGCAGATAAAAGTGAGCGCGTCTATGCGACATTAGGTGGCACCGATTACGACCGTTCACCCATTTTCCAAATGCTATGGGAAAAACACAGTGAAATTGATTTGGATAATGAAGAGGAAAAGTTCTTCACGAGCGTGAACCGCTTGCTAGATATCACCCCCTCAAACATGAGAGCCATTCGAGCAAAAATTCGCTATTACAATAAGGTGGGTAAAGAAAAAGAAAAAGACGCGTTTATTGATGAAACCATCAAAGCCTTTCCAAAGTACAAAGAAAATATTGAGGAGGAAAAGTCGACTTTCAAAAAGAAAAAAGACGGAGCGAACACCGATTACAAGGAGCGTTTAGATGAACAAAAACGCGCCATCAAAACCATCAAGAAAGAATTTGATTATCAATCCTATCAAAATGCGATAGCGTATTACAAGACCAAGAAGAAATCAAAACAGGTAAAAGAAACCTATGACCGAATGATAGCTGCGCGACCACAGTTTGCAAGTTATCGCATTGACAAAGTAAAATACCTTTTTGATCAAGGGGATTATACCGAAGCATTAGCTGAACTAGACACCTGCCTGATGATCAAGCCCATTTACCCACAAGTATTTGATTTACAGGGCGACATCTATTACCAACTCGACAAAAAAGATTTGGCATTAGAAGCCTACTTAAAAACCAAAGCCACGCGCAACAGCGGCGGCACCTCCTATTACGCGCGAGATTTGGATGCGAAAATTGAAAAAATTCGTGGACGGAAAAGCTACAAGTCCATTTTTGAAACGCCCGACTTCAACGATGTCTTGGCGTCAGAATCTTGGTATCCTATGGCAGATGGTGAGGAGGCGTTGGTTTTGCAGTATGCCAAAGACCTTGTATTGAAAGACAACAAAGAAGTAGAAGTGTATCAGAAATTCATGGTGTTAATCCTCACAGAAGATGGCGCAAAAAAGTGGATTTCTCAGGACTATGACTTTTTAGGCAACTTACAGAGCTACAAATTGATAAAAGCAGACGGGACAGAAGTGATCCCCGAGTATTCGTATGGCACTTTGGTTTTCAAAAATTTAGAGCCTGGAGACTTGATTCAACTAGAGGGAACGAGTAGCTACACCACACACGACGCCTTTTCACAAGCTTTACTCGATCGTCATTTTATTTTCTTTGACGACCCTGTTTTTTATGCGAAATACGAAGTAGCCATCCCCAAAGAGCAGCAGCTGTATTATCAGGTTCACAAAATAGAGGACACCAAAGAGGAAGAAATTCGTGGCGATTTCAAACACTACAACTGGACCTATTTGGGCTTATTGGGTGTGCGCTATGAAGAAGCCGTTGTAGACCAAATAGATCCTTACCCCAACATTACCATTTCAAATATAGAAGATTGGCAAAAAACCGTGCGTTGGTACTTGGGCGAAACGTATAGAAAACTAGACATCACTTACGATGTAAAAGAGGTATTAGATACATTAATCAAACCCGACATGACACCTTTGGAAAAAGTACAAGCGGTGTACACCTTCGTGACCGGACAGGTAAAGTACTCATTTGTGCCCTTTTACAATTCCGCATTCATACCCAAAGACCCCACCAACACCCTATCGAGTATGATTGGCGATTGCAAAGACGTGTCAACGTTGATGTTGACGATGTTGAAGGCGTTGGACATCGAGTCGTATTACACCCTAGTAAAGACCCGTCAGATGGATCATTTAGAAAATATTCCAAGTATCAATTTTGACCATGTGATTGTAGCCTACATCCTAGACGGTGATACCGCCTATGCAGACTTGACCACTGACTATTTTCCAATGGAAGTATTGCCGAATATGGATTTGGGTGCCAATGCGCTATTGATTAAATCCGGAGTTACAGCAGACTTCAAACTACCAGAAATGCACTTAGACCCTCAGACCAATCAATTGGAGTTGAAGATGCGCGTAGAATTGAAAAACGACCGCTCCCTCACTGCGAAAGCCGATGTAACGTATCAAGGCATAATTGCGGGGATGATGCGAGAGCAATTGACTCGCTTGCCCGTAAGTCAACACGATGACTTTTTAGCCGATCGCATTTCCGACAATGTGTTTAGCGATTTAGAACTTCAGGATTTTGAATTTCAACGCTTGAAAAATATTGAATCCAACCTCAAAAGTTCCATGAGTTTTAAGGCCAATGGCTTTTTAGATCCGGTTTCTAATTTGTTTATTTTTCAAATGCCTTACGCCTTAGACATCCCCACTACGTCTGTACTTTCGAATAAGATAAGGACGAACAGAATTCACTTAGGTAAAATACTGGAAACCACGCCAAGTCGACAAGAGATAGATATTATTTTCCCAAAAGGGTATCAACTTACGGCGTTGCCTAAGCCCATCAAAATAAATCACAAATACGGCGACTATGAGGTGCGTTTTTCCAATATTCCCGGCGGCATGCGTGTGGTAAAAACCCAAGTTTTCCACAAGGATATTTTTGACATCAATGAGTTTGAAGAATTCAAGGAGTTTTACCGCAAGCTTATGGATGCAGATAAAATGAAAGTAGCAATAATGAGCGCCACAGCTCGATAGCGACTAGGCATCTATAGTTTTTTTATTTTCCCCCTCGTTTCTCAACCGTTGCGAGGGGGATTTTTTTTTGCAAAAAAAAACTACCTCATAAGAGGTAGTCTTTCCAAAAATAAACCCAAACACAAAAAACTATATATATTATTTACGTAAACAACACCGAGTTTTCTTCATAAGAAACACCCGTTGGTTCGTATGCCTCAGCGGCATTATCATTTTCAAAAGTTGCACCGTCAAGCAAATAGCGGTAAACAATTTTTTGATCGCGGTCGAGGTTCACTTGACCAGCGAACGCTCCAGATTTCAATTTTCTAAGTATGGTCTCCTTAGGGTTCCAATTGTTGAAGTTACCAACAACACTCACCTTTTTGGCATCTTTCGCCAATTCGGCGGGCAATTCAAACCGCACTTTACAAACAGGCTTAGATTTTAAGAACTTCTTTTCGATACTCATAGCTTTACATTCTTGAATACGCTGCAAATATATACATTTTTTTTAAGTAAGTGTATTTTTTACACTTAATTTAATTTTTTTAATGACATGACAATAAGCACTTTACGAGCTCATAATAAAATTTGTTTTTTTCAATGGCTTGTTTTAGCCTCAAATTAGATAACAAATTTGCGTGCAGCTGCTCACAAATAGTTGGCGATGAAAAAGGTAAAGGATTGTAGAAGATGCTTTGGAGATTCTTTTTTTGGAGCACGAAGTGGCAGTTAGTGCGCACGAAGTTTCACAAAGGTAGATGGTCGAGATTCGATGTTCAATAATCAAATTAATGAAACTTGAATTTTATTGGTTTGTCCCGTTGGGCTTTATAAACGAATCATTATTCATTCCGCGACTATTTCCGTACGGTTTGAGAGTTTGGCGCGGCGTGTTCCGGCGACGGCATTTGGCTATTCATTTCGCGATTCTTTTTTTTGGAACACGGAGTTCCACGGAGTTGGGTACGGAGTGGCACTGAGGGTTATGTTTGATGTTCGGGGGAGATTCATTGCAGGGTTCTTTTCTAGGAGCACGAAGTGGCAGTAAGTGCGCACGAAGTTTCACGAAGGTAGAAGTTCGAGATGCGATTTTCAATGTTCAATTCGATAAAATTTGAATGCTATTGGTTTGGGAGTTATGTGAAATAAAAAAAATGAATTTTACCGAATTCGTTTAGCGTACCTATAAATTTCGTTTTAAACTGCTGCTGATAATGTATCTGCAAGCAAGAATCTAAAAAGGCTTTTGCTTTTTTCTCTTCTTTTTTAAATAGTTGATTACCCCCAAAAGAGCTAACTGCCATTAACTGACATAACACCACTAAAAGGAATACCTTTTTCAAAATTTAGCGTATTAAAAAAGGACGGTTTCCCGTCCTTTCTATTGGTTTTAACTTAATATCTAACTACTAATGCCACGTTTTGGTACTTTTCTATGGCATCATCACTTACAAAAACAGTATCCCCGCCGAATGCCAAATTGCGTTCAATCATTTCATCGATTACATCATCGAAGTAATCGGGCGTTGGAGCTTCCATTTTAGCTACGGGTGTTACCACATCCTTGTGGACAGTGGCGGATAAGAAATACCCTTTCTTCACAAAGAGTGTCTCGCCCCTACCCGCTCCTATGGCGCGCCAAATTTCACTAAGGTCAGACAAAACTTTGTTGGCATTAGCCGCGGCTTGCAATTCGCTTAATCGCTTTTGGTGCCGCTCCTTTAATATCGCTCGCATCACATCCCAAGCTTCCTTTACGATAACACCGGCTTTGGCTGCATCACTTTTGCGGTTGATGTGACCGTAAATGCGATTGGGATGGTCAGCCACTTTTTTGTAGTGGTCGAAGTTTCTTGTTTCTGTGGCTATTACAATCGGAAGGGGTTCTTCTTTTGTGGTTTCTTGCACCAACTTATCCACACGATTAAACCATTCCTCGGCCATATTATCCATAGCCTTACCCATACTCGATTTGAGTTTGCTGGGGGTGTCTAAATTATTATCCACTGGGAAGGGTGTGGTAAACTCCTTAACCACTTTATCATTGAAAGCTTCAATGAGGCGTGCATTTTCACGACTGACAACCAACACATAGTAATTGGCTTCTTGGTGAATGGATCGAATCAATTCGCGTGTAGCAAAATTATTATCCACCACGCACCGATCGGTCACTGCTATTGGCAATCGAACGAAATCAGCAAAATCAGTATTGGCAAGCACGACCATACTTTCGGTGTTTTGCGAATGATCTATTTTATCAGCTAACGCGTTGAGCTGATCAATTACTGCCGCCACCTGCTTTTTGTCCCGTATTTCGGCTAAGCGGTTTTCAGCATCCTTAATTAGATTTTTTAACGTCAATGCATCTTTCTGGTAATCCGGCTTTGTGCGATGGGTATTAAATATAAGCGAAACGCAGCCAGGAGCAAAAATATCCTTTGCTTTCTTGAATAATGGGTTCATATATGTGATTTTAAATGATAATTAATTCAATTACACGTGCAAATAGCAATGTCGCTAAGTTAGGGCATTCTATTGGGATACTCAAAAAAAATCGGTAAAAATGCACCACCCTCAAAAGTTAATATTTCAACAAACGCTCCTTACATTTAGACTAATATAACCTTTGTGATTTATGAAAACAGAAAAATACTTTTTGAAAACAGTATTATTTCCCGTAGAAAAAAGCCAGCATAAAACCGTAGTTATTTAGATTTGAAAAAATTAATTTTTAAAAATTCTATAATGAAAAAGGTATTACTTTTTTGCGGTGTCCTTATAATGGGCGCAGCGGTTAGTTCTTGCAGCAAGGATGAAACATGTGTTTGTACAGCATCAGATGGAACAAAGACTGAAATCGTAATTGAAGATGGAGACGCGAAGGAGAGCTGTGCTGCTATTCAGGCAGTATCAAGAATTGGCGACCCCGGTACAACATGTAAGCTTGATTAAGCATTGAACAAGTCTTCAAAAGTACTTAAGCACCCTGTAATTGGCAGTTTACTTCAGGCAATTATAGGGTGTTTTTTTGTTTTCTCTGCTGTAACAAAGCTCCAATCAGCAGATTGGTTTGAGCTTTACATTTACAGTTTAGAATACTTCCCATTTGATTTTTCTAGTGTCTTATCGCGTTTTATAATCGGCTTTGAACTTCTTGTAGGCATGCTTTGGCTAAGTTTGCATTTCAAACGGCTTACCTATCGGCTAACACTTATTACGCTTTTGGTTTTTTCCATCTACTTGATTGTAGAAATACTTGGTGGTCAAACTGAAAATTGCTTTTGTTTCGGCACCTATTTACCGCTTACGCCGAAAGAATCACTGTTTAAAAACCTATTGCTAATTGTTTTAATAGTAGCTAGTCGATGGGGACGTACTTTTTCCTATCGCCTCAACCCTAAATTAAGTCTCTTATTAGGAATGGCTTTGATTGTGACCCCATTTATCATTTCACCACCAGATATTTTTTTGTTAACGGGAAAGGATACAAAGCAAACGGCACTACCAGACGAAAAGATATCTTTATCAGATTCTACGTTATCCATAAATACAGGAAAGAAAGTTGTTGCATTTTATTCCACCAACTGTAAGTTTTGTGTTATGTCTGCACAAAGGATTTCCATTATAGCCAAACAACTGGATATTGCGGATGACATTCGTTTTGTCTTTTGGGGTGACGCCAACTATTTGGATTCTTTTTGGGAAAAAAGCAATGCACTTCCTTTTGAGCACGTTGTCCTTCCTTTTGCTGAGCTCGAAAAAATAACGGGGGGTAGATTTCCAACAATCTACTTCTTGCAAGACGGTATTCCTTGGCACAAAACAAACTATAGGGATATGGAGGAGCGCCATTTCGCCGAGTTTTTCGCGCTTTAACAAGTCCGAATGGATCCATTTATTCGCGCATTAGTTTTTCAACTATAGACCTAACTACTACTCCCCAATCCAGCGTATCCAACTCTTCGCGTGGCAGCCATAGCAGTTCGCTGTGTTTCTTTGGCAATTGGCGTACCCATTGTTAATTCGCAAGAATAGGCAAACAGAAATATGGTACTACCAGGTTCAAATTGATACAATGATGCTTCAAAAAACTGCAAATTGCATACTTCCACCCCCAGTTCTTCCTGTAATTCACGGTGCAATGCTTCCTTAGGTATTTCCTGGTCTTCTATTTTCCCTCTGGGAAACTCCCATTTTCCCGGATGGATCATCTTTTCTGAGCGTTTAGCACACAACACTTTATTCCCTTCACATGCTAAACCACTACCACATCCATAAAGTCAACCTTTATTTAAACAACCACGGCTTAGGGTCTTGCTTTTCCATGTCTTTCCACAATTGAAAGTGCAACACACTCTCTGCCTGCTCATCATCAGCATAAATCTCACCTAAAACTTGTTTCACCTTCACGGTATCTCCAACTTTTACTTCTAAAGAAATCAGGTTAGAATACACGGTAAAGTAGTTTCCATGTTTGATAATCACTGCCTTGAGTGGCGAGTTGGGAATCAACGGGGTACTAACCACCTCACCCTCAAAGACGGCTCTTGCTCGAGCGCCTTTTTCAGTAGCGATATCGATGCCGCTATTAAAGACTTGAACTTGCGTAGCTACTTGGTGACGCTGTAGGCCAAACTCTTTTACCAAAACACCACGCTCAACGGGCCATGGTAACTTGGCCTTATTCGCTACAAAATTGTTAGCCATTTGCTGCGCTTCAGGTGTCATACCAAAGCTTTGCGAAGGTGTAGCCGGCTTGGTTGGCGCAGGGGTTCCTGCGGCAGCTGCGGCTTTGCGTTTAGCATCTATCAGGTTCTGTAGGGCTTTGTTTGAAGTGTTTGTTTGATAATCTTTCCCTTTCACCAATCCTACACGGTTGGCTTCAGTCTCTAATTCTTTGCGAATGGCGGCCTCTTGTGCGCGGCGCATTTCAGCGGCAATGATTCGCTCAATCTCCGCGTTTAATTTGTCTGCCTCTGCCTTTTTCTTTTGTATAGATTTCTCTAATTCTTTTTCTTGTGATCGCAAATTAGTGATGGCTTTGTCGAGATCAACCTTTTCCGTAAGAAGTTGTTTTCGCTCACCTTCATAACTACTGAGTAATTTTTGCTTATCTGCCTTTTGCACGGCAAGTCCTGCGATTTTTTCTTCTAGTAAAGCTTGTTTGTTGCGAATTTCATCGACCTGTTGTTTGCGAAACTCTGCATATTTGCGAAGATATTGGAGGCGGCGTACCGCTTGGGCAAAGTCATCACTCGCCAATATAAACATGGTTTTGCTTGTTCTGCTATTGCTTTTGTAAGCGCTGTAAATCAACTTTGCATACTCTTCTTTCAACGCCTCAATGCGTTTTTCCAAAGCAGTTATCTCTAGCTCTTCTTCTTTTATTTGCCTGTCGAATAGTTGCACCTCTCTTCGAATGGTCTGAATCAATTGTTCTCGAATGCGTATCTTTTGCCCAAAAGTTTGCACCTGACTCAACGTAAGCTGTTGGTCCTTTCGCGTGTCTTTCAAAATCTTGCTTGCCAACTGAATCTCATCTTGAAGGCGAACACGCTTTTGTTGGAGCAATTCTTTCTTGTCTTTGGTTTGTCCATTGGCAGCAGCTAAAAACAACACGGCAAACAAAAACGTGACTATTCGTTTACAATGGCTCATAATTGGCTGGCATGTTAAATGGGAACTTTAAAGGGGTATTGATTTGATACTCTTTCACTTCTACCTGTAATGTATTCCTGAGTGCTTTACTTATGAAACTCAGAGAAATAGTATGGGGTAAAACAAAGCCCGCAACAGTTTGGTAGTCACCGTACGTGGCTTCGAGCTGTTCTTTTTCTGTGAGAATGGTCTGCCTCGACAAGCGTTGGTTTACGGGATTGAGCAGCAAGGTAACGAAAAGGGCTATGTTTTCATGTTCTGGTTTTCCTTTCAAGAAATAGGTGCTTTGATCAAACAAACCCGAGGTCAAATCCTTTGTTGGCATCACAGCAGGTGACCCGATAAGCGCACTTTGAAACATACCGAAGTCAATAGGCGCTCCCAATAGATTGGAAAACTTCTCAAAACTACCTACATCTCCTCTTCTCAACAATCGACTGTAATAGGCCACCGTGTCGCGAGTCATTTGTACCCGAGCGACTTTCAGTCCAAATGTAGGCTCGGATAGATCAAGCCAAATGATAGAGTCTGGCACCATGCGAACTTCGAGTTTAAAACTTTGGTTCCTTCCGCCAAAATCGACTTCACCATTGCCTTTCATCTGAATGCTCTTTGCGGAAATTTTAGTGTTCGCCATAAGCCCCACGAGTTCGGTAGTTTGCAGGTCCTCGAGTTTCTCCATACGCTCTGCCAAGGGCTTCTTGGACTTACAACCAGCTAGCACCGTAATTGCCACCAATAGGAAACTTATTTTCAGGCTATTGTACATATTGCCTTTTTTGAATTTTAATTTGAATCTTTTCATTATCGACACCGCCAATCTCAAGGGCTTTTTGCCAGGCCGCAATGGCCTCTTCCATTTTACTCAAGTTGGCTAAAATATCGCCGTAATGTTCCCAAACCTCACCACTTTCAATACCAAAAGCCACAACGCGTTCCATGAGCTCTAGGGCTTCGTTGTATTCACCCCGCTGAAAATGAACCCAAGCCCACGTATCCAAAAACATAGGGTTATCTTTAGACAACTCATTGCTTCTTTTTGTTATCCTAAGCGCTTTGTCTAATTTTTCTTTTCGCAACGACAAGTAGTAAGCATAATTATTCATGGCTCCCACATCATTAGGATTGACTTCGAGAATTCGTTCAAAGTACTTGTCAGATGTAGCGTGATTTCCCAATTGATGGTGTGCATCGGCCAAAAATGTCAAGAACTGCGCTTCCAATGGACGGTTGCCCATAGCATACATTTTCCCTTCCTCCAATATGGTAACGGCCTTTTGCCAGCTACTGTCGCGCAAATAGGCAAACCCCAATAACACATAGGGCAATGGTTGTGCTGGAAAAAGCTCAATAGCTGCTTGAGATTCTTTTTTAATAGCTTCTAAGTCATCTAGTTCAGAATTGATTAGTAGGATTTGGTTCCATAAGTTTGGTTTATCACCGTTGGGCAAACTCACTGCTCTCCTAAACGCTTCTCTTGCCTCCTTTAGTTTCCTGTCGCGGAGCAAAAAATCACCTTTCATTGCATACCCTTTCGGGTCGCGGGGGTGAGCTAAAATGGTGGCGTCATTCAACCGGTAAGCCAGTTCCAATAAGCTTGTGTCTTTTTCTGTTTCTTGATAAAAACTCACCAGGACTTGAATTTTCGGGTCTATGGGTAAATCAGGACTAGCAATTGAGCGTTCTAGGTAAAAAAACGACTCATTCCAAACGCCTTTTTTGCGTAGCAATTCCGCCATTTCCAAATTGGCTCTCGGGTCGTTTGGGGCTACTTGCAACAATTGGCGCAAGGCTTTCTCGCCTTCTTTTTGCATTTCATTTGCCAAATAGAGTTGCACCAACAAGCGGCGATAGTCCGGATTTTCCGGATAGGTATTGATTAATTTCTGTGCTTCTTTGGCAGCTTTTTTTACATTGCCTTTTCTCAAGAAATACATTTTGCGTATTCCAACAATCTCTTCACTTATCCCAAAATCCCGCTCTACAATGGCCAAGGTCTTTAGGGCCTTTTTGTCTTCTCCGGCATTGAATTGAGCGGCCGCAGCTTGCAATAAATGCTGCTCATCCTCTTCCAAATCGTACAGCAGCAACCAAACTTGTTCCTCCAGCTGATGTTTTCCAGACTTCGAGTAAATCTCCGCTAGAGCCGATAAGTAATACGGATTGTCGCCCTCTAAGTCCACCGCCGTTTGCAAAAGCGATTCCGCCATAAAGAGGTTTCCCTTGTTGAAATGCATTAACCCCAGCTCATAGCACACTTGCGCGTTGCTGGGGTCCAGGGTTCTTGCTTTGGTAAATAAATCGAAAGCCTCGTCCATATTGTCGATGACCTTATTGCGCAGTGCATCAAAGAATACCTGATTAAAAGAATCTCTCCTCAAATCTGGATTCCCTTGCGCTTTTACCCCTTGCGCAACAAGGGCCACTACAACAACTATAGCTAGGCTGTTTTTCATTATCCTTCCAATGTACTAAAATCGCCAATGCTCAATGACGTAAACTTGCCGTTCAACTGGGCTTTGTTGCCAATCATGGAGTTGGTGATGTTTAAATTTTCTACTGTAGATTCGTTTTGAATAAGCGTGTGTGATAGCGAACAATTGACAACCTTGGTACCTGCACCAATAGACACTCCTGGACCGATTTTGCTATCGCGAATCACAGCTCCATCCCCAATGAATACCGGTTCGATAATTTCTGAGTTTTCAATCATTGCTGTTCCCGGACGCAATTCAGGCGCTCCTTTTAAAAACTCCAAAACACGACTATTCGTTTCTACTGTTACATCTTTATTGCCGCAATCCATCCAATCGGCTACTTCTCCAGGAATAAATTTGGAGCCTTTTTGCTTCATGTTTTCCAAGGCATTCGTCAACTGGTATTCCCCTTTGTCTTTGATATCATTATCCAAAAGGTATTGTAACTCTTGCTTTAAGTACGCCCCATCTTTAAAGTAATAAATACCTATAATCGCGAGGTCAGAAACGAAAGTCTCCGGCTTTTCAACAAAATCAGAGATGTGTCCTTCTTCATTAATTTTTATAACGCCAAAAGCTTTCGGGTTGTCAACTTGCTTCACCCAAATTACACCATCGGCATTACTATCGAGTGTAAAATCGGCACGAAAAAGAGTATCTGCAAAAGCAACAACAACATTCCCGTCTAAGGCAGGTGCCGCACAAAGAATGGCATGGGCTGTACCTAATGGTTCTTCTTGGTGATATATACTCCCTTTTGCGCCGAGACTTTCGGCTATGCTTACTAAATTTGATTCTACTTCTTTTCCAAAATCGCCAATGATAAAGGCTATTTCTTCAACAGATTCGCCGCATACTTTTACGATATCTTCCACCAACCGCTGTACAATTGGCTTTCCGGCAATTGGAATTAAGGGTTTTGGTATCGTCAATGTGTGTGGCCTTAGTCTGGAGCCTCTCCCGGCCATAGGTACAATAATTTTCATCTTAATCTATTTAGGTTGTTAATTATTAATGAATTCCGGTACTACCGAACCCACCACTTCCGCGTTCGGTTGTGGGTAGCTCTGTTACCTCATTCCAAGAAATTTGTTTTACCTCAGCAATAATCAATTGTGCAATACGCTCGCCATCGTTTACAGTAAAGGGGACTTTGCCGTGGTTGATAAGCAATACGCCCACCTCTCCGCGATAATCTGCATCGATAGTTCCTGGGCTATTGAGTACCGTTACGCCGTGTTTAAAAGCCAAACCACTTCTCGGCCGTACTTGCGCCTCGTATCCTTCGGGTAAGGCTAGGAACAGCCCCGTTGGCACCAACTCGTAATCACCTGGATTTAAAA
>JAIULY010000042.1 GCA_022565875.1 Schleiferiaceae bacterium
CGCGTTTTGATAAATGGCTATATGTCTTAAAAAATTTAAACAGACTGGATAGAGTTCCAGACAAGTTGCACGAAAAGATTTTTGAAAAATTATTTGAGACTGCTGAAATTGCTAAATTCACACCTGAACAAGTTCAATCTTACGAGGACAGTTTGAAGTATTACAGAGATATAAAAAATTCACTTGATACAGCAAAAGAAGAAGGGAAAATTGAAGGCAAGATTGAAGGCAAGATTGAAGGCAAGATTGAAGAAAAACAACTAATTGCAAGAAATCTTTTAAAGGAAAATATTGATATAAATTTGATTTCATCAGTTACTGGTTTGACAGTAGCGCAAATTGCTAAATTGAAAGATTAATGACACCCCACAATAGGCGTTTTGTAAAAACGGGAACGCATTGCTTTTAAAGCAAATTGTTTGTTGCTTTTTTTAATTTAATTCTTTGTGGGTAAGGTGTGGGACAGACGAGTATTGAAGATTGTTACCACATTGCTATGGCAACCATAAACAACGTGGACGTACTAGCGAGCTGGAATTTTTAACATATAGTGAACTTTACGAGAATAAAAGGTTATAATTCAGTTAATTTAAAGAACGGATACAATCTTTTAGAAATTCGTAACCCTAAAGACCTAATAGAATATGGAGATGAATAAAAAATCAAAAAAATTAAAGGAATTTGACTCAGTATCAATGATGCGAGAAATTCGTGATTCGATTAATCTTGAAACAAAAGATATGACTTTTGAAGAGTTGAGAAAGTACATAGACTCAAAACTAACAAAAAAATCAAGACTAATCGGGCAATAATCACTGGTTAACATTCATCCGAATTAGCCAAACCACCACACAAAAAAAGCCCCCGAAGTTTTAATTAGGAATTGTTTTTTTTCAAAGGTCTAATGGAACCCACTTAAAGATATTTTTGCGGAGGTCGAGCACTTTCGTAAGTGGGTTTCCTGACCTATCGGGGGCGCTTTGTTTACTTTCCCGTATGCGGCTAGCTTTACGGGATTCCACGACTCTTGTCCCGTGATCACAGTGATACGGTAAGCCGCCGGAAAGCCCAAATCTGTTTAAGGGAAAAGTTCGGTTAGGCTATCTCTATTTGTGTTGTTGTCGGTGTGATTTGAGGTGATTTTAACGATGTATTGAAGGAAGGCTTTGGATTTGCGTTTATATGCTAGTTACCAGTAACTTGAAACAAAGCCAATGGAGGTGATTCCTTGTGAAGGGTATCAAAAATAAACTTTATTTAATGTGACGTTACGATGCAAAATCTTCGCAAGCACACGGGATTGTGCCCCTCCGACGGTTTATTTCGTTGATGTTTCTGTCTTTTCGACTGCTCGTTGCCTCGACTAATCGGGGTAAAAAAAAACGACCCAACAAGTTTTCACCCGTTTGGTCGTTCTTTTTTGCTGTGTTATGTTGTTTTTCTACAAATTATCGGCAGCCGTCTCAACCAAGGTCATTTCTTCTAATAAATACCCTGCTCCGGCAAATTTGTCGACAATAAATAAAATGTAGCGCGCGTCTACCATAATATTTCGGCAGCGACTGATATCGTAGTTGATGTCACTCATTGTGCCCTCCCAAGCGCGGTCAAAATTTAATCCAATTAAACGGCCGTGTGCGTCTAGAGCAGGACTGCCACTGTTGCCTCCTGTGGTGTGATTACTGGCAATAAAACAAACGGGCATTTTCCCATTGGTATCCGCATAGGGGCCAAAATCTTTTGATTCATACAATTCGATTAACCGTTTTGGTAAATCAAACTCATAATCTCCAGGAATGTATTTAGCGATAACTCCGTCTAAGTAGGTTTGGGTGTTGTAGGTAATGCCATCAACAGGTGAAAAGGGCTCTACTTGACCATAACTAACGCGTAACGTGCTGTTGGCATCTGGGTAAAAACGCTTGTCTTCTCCAAAAACGTTGAGTTGTGCCTCCATGTATTGTGTCTGCAATGCGTCAATGGCATCTTTTACTTCCCTACTAGCCGGACGTTGTTCAGTTAGGTATTCGTCAATAATTGCAACAGCAAATTGATAAAAGGCATCGTTACTAATTTGTTTCGCAACTTTGTCTAAGTCCCCTTCAAGTCCTGCCAATAGTTTGCTGGGATCCTCTGTCGCAATACTACTTTTTTTAGTCAATTTATCTACTGCTTTGGCCCAATTTCCTTTGTATTTCTTCCCTAATGCAACAAATGCGCGCGGTTGCTCTGATTCTGGTAGGGCATTGGCAAAAAGTTCAAAAAGCGCAATCATAGCTTCCGTTTGCACTTCGTGATTGTAATCTTTATAAAACTCATCTAATCCCTTTGGTGCACTTTTTTCGGTGGGGTTTTCCACAAAGCGTTTCATGGTGTAGGCTATCCTAACGGCTTCTAATCCACTTAGAAACACTTCAGAAAAGTAGGTTTCTCGCAAAACGTGCGGTTGATAGGACGCGTAAAGGGTATTGAATTCCTCTAGAATACTGCCGTATTGCGCTTGCCACGCTTCATTTTGTGATACAAGTTCTTGAAACTCGGCCTCTCTTTTTGCCTTTTTGCCGCGAGCATCGGTTGTTTGCAAACCTAGGTTTTCGCCCTTCCACTTTTTCCAACCATTTGAAATGCGGGCATACTTTGCGGCATATTGAATGCGCACGGCATCTGATACGCGCATCCTGCGATCTAGTTGTGCCAATAATTCGTCGCGAACGGCTATTCTCGCGGGATTGACAACTTCCATAATTTGCTGTACCGCTACTCCGGGTAAATACTGCTCTGTTCTTCCCGGAAAACCAAAGATCATGGTGAAGTCGCCATCTTTTACACCGTTCAATGAAATTTCTAAAAATCGTTCAGGGGTGTAAGGCACGTTTTCCGAGCTGAACGCCGCTGGTTGGTTGTCGCGATTGGCATAAATGCGAAAAAGTGCAAAATCACCCGTGTGTCGTGGCCACATCCAATTATCTGTATCGGCACCATATTTCCCGATGCTGCTCGGTGGAGCGCCAACCAATCGCACATCGCCATAACTTTCAGTAGCAATTAGAATATACTGATTACCATAGAAAAAAGGTTTGATTTGATGGTCATAAGTATCAATGTTTTTCTGCTCTGCTATAATGGCCGCTATTTCCTCTTGTATAGCCATTTCTCTATTCTCAGCGCCATTGGCCGCAGCCATGATGCGATTGGTAACATCTTCCATGTATTTGACAAATATGGCCTTCAACCCTGGGTTGGTTTTTTCCTCGCTGTGATTCATCGCCCAAAACCCGTTTTTGAGGTAGTCGTTTTCTAGGGTTGAATGTTTTTGAATTTGTCCGTAACCACAGTGGTGATTGGTCAAAATCAACCCTTTGTTGGAAATAACTTCCCCTGTACAAAAACCACCAAAGCTTATTATGGCGTCTTTTAAACTGGATTGATTCACACTGTATATGTCTTCTGCCGTGAGTTGCAGTCCCATGTCTCGCATTTCACTTTCATTGAGATCACTCAATAGAAAGGGAAGCCACATGCCCTCTCCAGCATTACTGGTGTAGTAGCTGAGTGATAAAAATAGGAAGAATAAAAAATTGATAAACTTCATGTTATTCGGAATTATATATTGGATATGGTGCAAATGAATTACACTTGAAAGGTGTTTTTATGAACAAAGATTTTGGACGATACGCCTCAAAAAAACAAAAATAAAAAGCCGTGAAAACACGGCTTTTTACGAAAATTGTTGGTTACTCTTGAGAGAACTTCTCCATGGCTAAATCACTGATGCCAATATTGCTGAAGCCTCCATCGTGATAGAGATTCTGCATGGTTACCTTGCGCGTAAGATCTGAAAATAAGGTAATCACATAATTGGCGCAATCTTCTGCTGTTGCATTGCCCAAAGGCGACATGCGTTCGGCATAGTCAATAAAACCATCAAACCCTTTTACGCCACTTCCGGCGGTTGTGCGGGTTGGACTTTGACTAATAGTATTCACACGGACGTTCTTTTTTACGCCCCAGTGATAGCCAAAACTGCGCGCAATACTTTCTAAATAGGCTTTGTTGTCTGCCATGTCGTTGTAATCGGGGAAAGTGCGCTGAGCAGCTATGTAAGAGAGCGCAAGAATACTTCCCCACTCATTCATAGCATCCAATTTCCAAGCAGTTTGCATCACTTTGTGAAAAGAGACCGCCGAAACATCCCATCCCTTGGCTAGCCAATCGTAGTTCAAATCCGTGTAGTGTTTGCCTTTGCGAACATTGACACTCATACCTATGGAGTGCAGCACAAAGTCTAATGGTCCACCTAGTGTATCAACTGCTGTTTTGAATAGATTTTCTAAATCTTCTATTGAAGTAGCGTCAGCAGGTACAATCTGTGCCCCGGTTTTTTCGGCTAGTTTTTGAATTTCACCCATGCGCATGGCTACTGGTGCATTTGTCAATACAAATGTAGCACCCTGTTCGTGGGCAATTTCTGCAACTTTCCAAGCAATAGAATTTTCATCTAATGCACCGAAGATAATTCCTTTCTTTCCTTGTAATAAATGGTTTGACATACCTATATGAGATAAATGGTTTTGATGTAAAATTTGTCTTTTGGTCACTCTATGTGAACCCTTTTTCGAGGCGTTGCGAAAATACTCTAAATTTTTTGATTGCCATACAATGCAAAACTGCTGAAACCAAACAAAACGAGTTACATTGGTTTTAAGACTTGCTCTTTTTCGTGCTGCAGTTTTTCGGGAATCACACTTTTTATGATGGCAGCTAATTCTTTTAGTAGGCCTTTTTTTAGTTGTGATTTGGAATAGACCAAGCTGATTTCTCTGCTTGGAGTTGGATCTGCAATGGGGCGCACAAATTGCTGTTCTTCTTTTGATAAATCTGCGGCAGCTAAATAGGGCAGAAGGGTCATGCCATAGCCTAATTTGCTAAGTCGGGTTAAGGTTTCAAAGTTCCCGGATTCTAGACGTAGTTTCTTCCCTTTCTCTATGTCTCGAGCCTCACATAGGTTTAAAATGCTGTTTCTGAAACAATGACCTTCCGTAAGCAGTAGCATGTCAGTTAACGATAATTCACTGTTGAGCACAAATTTTTCGTTGTACAATCGGTGTCCATCGGGTATGTAGGCTACAAAGGGTTCGTAGTACAAGGGCTCTTCTATCAGGTTCTTTTTGTCTAAGGGTGTGGCTAAAATAGCCACATCTAATTCGTCGCGATACAAGCGCTCAATACATTGATCTGTCTGCAGCTCTTCCACTATTAGTTGAATGCCAGGGAATTTGTTGTTGAAACGGGATAAAAAGCGGGGCAATAGTTGCGGGGAAACAGTGGGGATTACCCCAATTTTAAACTCTCCTTCAAATTTACCTTTCTCTATTTGTGTCAATTGAATAATGCGCTGCCCTTCGTTTACCGCCTTTCTCGCTTGCTCTAAAATACGCTCTCCAATTACTGTCGGACGAACGGGATGCTTACTGCGGTCAAATAGAATCACGCCTAGTTCATCCTCTAATTTTTGAATTTGCATGCTCAGCGTTGGCTGTGTTACATGGCACGCTTCAGCAGCTTTCGCAAAATGGCGGTGGTTGTCAACAGCGATTATATATTGTAATTGGGTGAAAGTCATAACATAGAATTTTCAGATGCAAATATATTGTAAATAACTTTCTTCTATCGGAATTTTTTCGTACTTTTGTTCCAAACGTTAAATATACTATGTCACAAACAAATCCTATAGGCTTCGAGAAAAAAGAAGTCACTCACGTAATTGAAAAATTAAACACGCTTTTAGCAAACTACCAGTTGTACTACCAAAACTTGCGTGCTTTGCATTGGAATATCAAAGGAGATAACTTTTTTGAACTCCATGCAAAATTTGAAGAGTTTTACAACGATTCTCAGCTCAAGATTGACGAAATAGCTGAGCGGATTCTTACCTTAGGAGCTACTCCGCTTCACACGTTTTCTGATTATTTGGCTGCTGCAAAAATCAACGAGGGAAAAGATATCTCAAACGATATTTTAGCAGTAAAACTCGTCAAAGAAAGTTTGCAAACGCTTCTCGCTCTTGAGCGTGATGTAATTGCAGAGGCTGGCAAGGTAGATGACGAAGGCACCATTGATTTGATGACGCCTTTCGTTAGCGAACAAGAAAAAACCATTTGGATGCTCAATGCCTGGTTAAATGGCCGTTAGTATTGACAAACAGCATTTGAAGAGCTCACCGTCCCGCGCGGTGGGCTTTTTTGTTTAACAGTTGCTAAAGACGGGTAATCGAATGACCTTTGATTCATTTATAACTAGGTTGGACACCTTAAAAAGTAGCCCCTTACCTGGCCTAATGGCGCATCAAAAATTGATTCCGCCCTCTCGAAAGTTGGTTGAGCCGCAAAACTTTTTAAACCAAAACCCTAAAATTGCCGGAGTGATGGCTTTGATTTATCCTGTAGACAACCTTGCGACAATTGTCTTTACTCAACGACATGTCTATAAAGGAGTTCACAGCGCTCAAATCAGTTTTCCGGGAGGTAAAAAAGACGCTGTAGATGGTTCTACTTGGGATACAGCCAAACGAGAGGCCTTCGAAGAGGTTTGCGTAGATACAACTGCTTGTAACCTTATACGCCCCCTAACTCCTGTATATATTCCTCCTAGTAATTTCTACGTCGAACCTTATTTGGCATTCGCTACAGAAAGGCCTGCATTCAAACCGCAGGAATCTGAGGTGAAAGAAATTATCGAAATGCCCTTACAGCGCTTTTTGGAATTAGAAGCTTTACATGCTTATGAAGTGCCTAAGCACCCGGGTGTTTATACCCCGGCCTTCAAAATTGATGACCATGTAATTTGGGGTGCTACCGCAATGATGGTTAGTGAAATCATTCATCATATTTTTCAACCTAAATTTTGATTATGCATTTGGGACCCGATCCAGAAGTCTTAAAATCACTGTCTGTCAGTAAAATGCCATTTGGAAAATACGAGGGTTTTTTGTTGAAAGACATACCCGTTTATTACTTAGAGTGGATGGCTCGAAAGGGATTTCCAAAGGGTAAACTCGGTATGCAACTGGAGACTCTTTTGGTTATCAAAAGCAACGGTTTAGAAGATTTACTAAGAAAAATGTAACCACAAAATCAATCCCGTTATCCCAATGGCAAACAATTTTAAAATGCTTGCCAATTCTTTAGTGTTCCTATAATTTTATAAAACTATGAAAGCAATTCTCTTGAGCTGTGTGCTGTTGACGTCATTTTCGAAGGTTGTAGCGCAACAAGAAGACCTTACCCTGACCTATGCCAACTATAATTTTTGGGCAAATCAGCAAATAATCCATTGGTTGCAAACTGCACCTGATAGCGTTTGGAATGCGCCAATAGAATCGAGTTTTCCAACTCTTGAGGCCACTGTTTACCATTTGCTCAATGCGGAGTATGGTTGGATGACAGTATTGAATAATAAACCTTGGGGCAATGCCGAAAAACCGGATTCTAAAGAGGCTATGTTGGAACTATGGACAGCTACTTCAAAATTGTTAGCTCAGGACGCTAAAGTTTGGGTAGTGGAACATCCTGATGCTACACGTAAACTAGGCGAAAAGGAAACGACCTTAGCGGAAATCATTCACCACGTGTGTAACCATGCTACCTATCACCGGGGGCAGTTGATTACAATGGGGCGTCAATTGGGCTTGGAGCACCCGCCGCGCACCGATTTTATTTATTTCATTCGTTTGCCAGAGGTGGAGCAAAATCGGTTATTACAGCAATTGCAAAGTGAATAATTTGAAAAATAGACTTTTGCAGTTTTACTAAAATCTTTGATAAGGTCGTACTTTCATTTTGGGGTTTGTGTACTTTTGGCGGCTAAACTCAGAACAATGAATTTCCAAAAATACAAGCACGCGCCTGAAGAGCTAATCAATTTATACAAAGCGCTTTCCCTGCCAAGGGTAATTGAAGATAAAATGTTAATTGCGCTGCGTCAAGGAAGGATCTCCAAATGGTTTTCTGGCTTTGGTCAAGAAGCTATCTCTGTAGGGTGCGCCTTAGGATTGCACCGTGAAGACCATATTTGTACCATGCACCGCAACCTTGGCGTGTTTACAGCAAGAGAAATTCCACTGCAACGCTTGTTTAGTCAGTTTCAAGGGAAAGAGAATGGATTTACAAAAGGTCGCGACCGATCTTTTCATTTTGGCGCGCCCGAGTACAATATCATCGGCATGATTTCTCATTTAGGACAGCAACTTGGCGTAGCCGATGGACTAGCCTTAGCCAATAAAATAGACCAATCGGGTAAAATTGCCCTAGCTTTTTCCGGCGACGGAGGGGCAAGTGAGGGCGATTTCCACGAGGCACTCAATGTTGCCGCTGTTTGGGATTTACCGGTAATTTTTGTGGTGGAAAATAATCAGTGGGGCCTGTCGACGCCTAGCAATGAACAATTCCGCTGCAAACAATTCATAGATAAAGGTATTGGCTATGGGATGGAAGCTGTGCAGATTGATGGGAACAATATTTTAGAAGTATACAATACTATTACATCTCTGGCAGACAGCTTAAGAGAAAATCCGCGCCCCGTTCTTGTAGAGTGTATTACCTTTAGAATGCGTGGGCATGAAGAAGCAAGCGGAACAAAGTATTACCCAGATGGCCTCATTGAAAAATGGTCTGAAAAAGATCCGGTTGTTAATTTTGAATCGTATTTAATGGCCAACGGAGTGCTAACACAAGAAGCCATTTCAGCCATTAAGAAAGAACACAAAACAGCGATACAAATTGCTTTTGATGCCGCATTGCATGAGCCCGATATCGTTTTTGATGCCACGGTAGAGGTACGTGATGTCTTTGCCCCTTTTGAACATCAAACCACTCAAATTGCTGCTACCTCCACCAAAACCCTCCGATTGATTGATGCCGTGGCTGACGCAATTGACCTAGCACTAGAAAAACATCCTAAACTGGTGCTGATGGGACAAGATATAGGTGCTTACGGTGGTGTTTTTAAAGCCACAGATGGCATGTTGGCAAAATACGGCGCCGATCGTGTGCGCAATACACCACTTTGTGAAAGCGCTATTTTAGGGGCAGCCTTGGGGTTAAGTATCAAAGGGTATAAAGCTATGGTAGAAATGCAGTTTGCTGATTTTGTTACGGAAGGCTTTACCCAAATCACCAATAACTTAGCAAAATTACACTATCGCTGGGGGCAAAATGCCGATGTGGTGGTGCGAATGCCTACAGGAGCAGGGGTGGCGGCAGGTCCTTTTCACTCTCAAAGCAATGAAGCCTGGTTTACACATACACCGGGCTTAAAGGTATTCTATCCCTCTACACCCGAAGACGCAAAAGGGTTGTTGCTTGCTGCTTTCGAAGACCCGAATCCCGTGATGTTTTTTGAGCATAAAGCCTTGTATAGAAGTGTTTCTGGTGAAGTTCCAGAAGGGTATTATACCATCGCTCCCGGAGAGGCAGCCATTCGCAAGGAAGGAACTAGGGCCACGCTCATTACTTATGGCGCAGGGGTGCATCATGCAACAGCTTTGGCCAATGCATATTCGGAGTGGGAATTGGAAGTTATAGACCTGAGAACATTGGTGCCTTTGGACAAAGTGACCATCATCAATAGCGTAAAGAAAACAGGCCGTGCACTTGTGCTAACAGAAGATACACACACGGGCAGTATCGCATCTGATATTGCAGCTATGATAAATGAAGAAGCGTTTCAGTATCTAGATGCCCCCGTCAAGCGATTGACAGCCCTAGATACTCCCATACCGTTTTCGGCTCAGTTGGAAGCTGGATTTCTGCCTTATAACAAACTTGAAGACGCCGTGAAAAATTTATTGGACTACTAAAGTATTGACAATGAAGATTACATGTAGTTGAAATTTGACTTGGTGATTTTGCGAAAAATTTGACTGTTTATTTGAATTTTCATTTAAATTTGCCACACAATTAAAAATAAACTCAAAATGAAAAAATTTTTACTTTCGTTCGCATGCGGACTAGGTTTGGCTGCTACAGCTCAAGTAACAAGCACTAACATTTCGGTTACCTTGAACACGCCTGCTACAGGCTACACCATCACTCCCGGAGTGCAATTTACAGTTGATGCTACCATCACTAACAACGGCACTGCGGCTTTGACACCTGCGGATTCTATTATTTGCTACATGGCGTTGAATAATAATCCCATTAGAAATCAAAACAACCAACTTGTTGGTCGTTACATCACTGAAGCCATTCCTGTTGGTGGAACAGCTAACTTTAACTTCAACCTTAGCTTTGGTAGCATTCAAGGCTTTACCGATCCTAATGCAAACTTCTGTGTGGTCGCTTTTCACTTAAGAGCTACAGATACTGATTCTACAAACAACGTTGGCTGCAACGCTATCCAAGTAGTTAATGGTTCGGTTTCTACAGATGATATTAGCATTGCTTTATTCGAAGACAAAACCACTTTCCACAATGGAAACTTAAATGTTAATGTTGCAGGTTTAGGTTTTTCAGAGAACATCACCATCGAGGTAGTGAACATTGCCGGTCAAGTGGTAGCCACGCAACGCGTTCAAGCGTCTCAAGGTCGTGTTGAGGAGTCAATTGCTATCAATCACGCTGCTGGTATTTTGGTTTACCGCATCATCGGTGCAGATGGTAAAATCCACGCTTCTAACAAATTCATGGCGCTTTAAGAAATTTTAGTCGCTAGTATATATTCCAGCACCCCAACCAAGTCGGTTGGGGTGCTTTTATTTATGCCTTTTCATACCTTCGCTTTTCCATATTTAATCTTTCGTCATGGCTTTTTTTTCTGCATGTAGTGCCAATCGTTTGCAATTCCTTGTTTTTTTGGGGCTCCTAATAGTTATTACTTCCTGTTCTTCTGACGCTCCCGATCTTCG
Organism: Schleiferiaceae bacterium; assembly: GCA_022565875.1. Taxonomy (GTDB): domain Bacteria; phylum Bacteroidota; class Bacteroidia; order Flavobacteriales; family Schleiferiaceae; genus JAIULY01. The sequence goes on from JAIULY010000042.1 coordinate 10,904, forward strand.
ATTGCAATTGGTAAAGGGACAGCAACTACAACAAAGCACGGACGTGATTTCTAGAGTGATTCAAGTCTACAGAGGTGATTCTATTGAAACCCTGATGGAGGTGAAAACACAAACACAATTTGAAGTCAATCAAGTGAATGACGCAACCTATCAACTTACCGCTAAGCATGTGAAAATGGCAGCGGATATGGTGGCTCGTGGTAGGCATTTTGGCATTAGCTCAGAAGAGGAAAACTCAGATAGCCCGCTTTCTGACGTTCTGGCTCAAATAAAAAACAAGCCTTTTCGGTTGCAGTTAAACGAGCAAGGCCGAATTGTTGAGCTAGCAGGACTGAATGATTGGATTGATAAAGCCATGGAACAACTCGACACTTACAATCCTGACGAAATAGCGGCACTTCGCGAACAAATTGAAACCTCTTTTGGCGAAAGTATTTTTATTGGAAACTTTGAAGTGGCATCGGCGGCATTACCAGATACATTCGTGGCAGAGGGAGAGTCGTGGGAAATTTATTCCGAGATGGTGACAGGATTTGCAGGCATGGCAAAAGTAACCTATACACTATCCGAAGTCACTAAAAGTCAGTACACCATACTCGGGACAGGCACTATTTTCTCCAATCCAGAAGGGCGTCCAGCTATCTCCAATAGCATGCAATTGCAATATGACCTTTCTGGAACAATAGAAAGCGTGGTAAAAATTGATCGCAAAACAGGTTGGGTCATTGATGCCAATGTAGGTCAGTATCTTGAGGGCACTGTTTCCATGCCAGCCCTTTACGAAGGTGATAGCGAAATGAAACTACCGATGTTTTTGGAAAATCAGATGCGTATCACGGGAATCATTAGGTAATTAGAATGGTAGTTGGATTGTATTTCATGAACACTCATTACAAGTTTATGCAATATGGGGTAGCAACAGTCTAGTGGTCACGTAAAAAAGGCATCCCAAGTTTATAATTTGCTGCTTTTGTGGGCGGGAGCTCATCCAACAATAAATTCCATTTAAATGCCGGTGTTGCAGGAGCGGCGCCATGTCCGTTAAGATACTTTGGTGAAAATTATGAAATTCTTTGTGGTAATGGTGTAAAGTTACAGCACCTGTATTACGTTAATTTTGCCATTCAAAATAGTTACAATTACATGGCAACAATAAAAAAACAACAGTTTGCAGTTGGGGGTATGTCTTGCACCGTTTGTGCTACTTCTGTCGAAGAGGTATTGAGCAACACGGAGGGCGTGCAAACCGCGGTTGTAAACTTTGCTAATCATAAAGCCTACGCAGAATACGATTCCGAAATTGTGGATGTGGAAGTGCTTTATCAAAAGCTGAAAGCAGCAGGCTATGAATTGCAGGTACATGGCAAAGAAGAGGCGGATGATATGCAACAAAAGCATTTTAAGAAAGTAAAAATGCGATTTATTTGGACAGCAATTTTTGCTTTTCCTGTATTTGTGATGAGTATGTTTTTCATGGACCATCAAGGAGCTATAGCGCTTCCTTATGGAAACTGGATTGCCATGGCCCTAACGGCTCCTGTTTTGTTTTGGTTTGGTAGAAGCTTTTTTGTGAATGCCTATAAACAAGCCAAAATGGGAAAAGCCAACATGGACTCCTTGGTGGCTTTAAGCACAGGTATCGCTTTTTTCTTTAGCGTATTTAATACCGTTTATCCTCAATTTTTTATCAATGCAGGATTGCAGCCCCATGTGTACTATGAGGCCGCAGCCGTTATCATTGCCTTTATTTCGCTTGGTAAGCTATTGGAAGAACGCGCTAAAGTGGGGACATCTGAGGCGCTGCGCAAGCTAATGGATTTGCAAGAATCTCATGTTTGGGTAATGGAAAACGGCACTTCCGTGAAGAAACCCATTGAAGCTGTATTTCCAAAAGATGAAATTTTGGTGAAAACAGGGGCAAAGATTCCGGTAGACGGTGTGGTGATATCAGGGACAAGTTATGTAGATGAAAGTGCCATTACTGGTGAGCCGGTGCCGGTGAAAAAAATTACTGGAGATAAGGTCTTTGCGGGTACCATCAATCAAAAAGGGAGTTTTACGGTTGAAACTACCGCCGTTGGCGAAGAAACGCTGCTGGGTAAAATCTTGAAAACGGTGGAGCAAGCCCAAGGAAGTAAGGCTCCAGTTCAAAAGTTAGTCGATCGAATTGCAGGTGTTTTTGTGCCTGTTGTAATGGGCATTGCAGGAGTTACTTTTTTTGCATGGTTCTTTTTGGGGGGCGATACAGCATTGTCTAAGGCATTGATAACAAGTATATCTGTTCTTGTTATAGCTTGTCCCTGTGCCTTGGGATTGGCCACGCCAACCGCCATAATGGTAGGGGTAGGGCGTGCTGCTGAAAAGCAAATCTTGATACGCGACGCAGAAAGCCTAGAGCGCGGTAGTGCTGTCAATACCATTTTGGTAGATAAAACGGGAACATTGACAAAAGGGAGTCCTGAGGTGGTTTTTTCGCATTGGCTACAGCCAGCTGATTATTATGCACCAATAGCTGTGGGACTGGAACAACAATCTTCGCATCCGCTGGCGGCAGCTTTGGTACAATTCCTCGAGAAACCGCCTAAAACCATCACTTTTTTCGAGGAAATAGCAGGTTATGGCGTAAAGGGGGAAGTGGATGGATTGGCTTATTCTATAGGGAATAAAGATTTGGCAGCAACTATTTTATCAGAATTGCCAAGTGATGTGGAGGCTGCATTATTCGGTTGGGAAAAACGCGGCGCCACTCCGGTATATTTTTTTAGTGCAGACCATTTAATAGCTGTATTTGCCCTGGCGGACCCTATTAAACCCGATACCCAAAAAGCCATTGCAGCATGGAAAAAAGAGGGTTTTGAAATATATATGTTAACGGGAGATGCTCAAGAAACAGCACTAGCGGTGGCGCAAGCTGTGGGAATAGATCGCGTGCATGCCCAGTTAAAGCCATCTGATAAGGCAGCTATTGTAAAACGCTTACAATCTGAGGGTAGAGTAGTGGCGATGATCGGAGACGGCATTAATGATTCCGAGGCTTTGGCGCTAGCGGACGTGAGTATGGCTATGGGTAAAGGGGCGGATGTGGCTATGGATATTGCCATGATTACCCTTGTAACGTCTAATCTAGAACGCGTGGGCGAAAGTTTGAAGCTATCCAAAAATGTGGTGCGCATCGTCAAACAAAATTTATTTTGGGCGTTTATTTATAATGTAATTGGGATTCCTATCGCCGCAGGTATTTTGTTCCCATTTACCGGATTCCTTCTCAGTCCAATGATTGCAGCTGCTGCGATGGCGTTATCGTCTGTTTCTGTAGTGTCAAACTCCTTGCGATTGCGTTGGGTGTAATTTTTGTAAATTTTTAAAAATCATAATTCTAATGGCAAAACTTAAATTTCAAACCACTATCAAATGTGGAGGATGTATTGCAGCTGTAAAGCCGCATCTCGATGGGCATCCGGCTATTTCAACGTGGGAGGTAGATACCACTCATCCCGATAAAATAATGGAAGTAGAAACCAGTCTCTCTGCTAGTGAAATCCAGGCCCTTTTGGGTAAAATTGGTTATGTCGCCAATTCAATATGAGAAATGACTGAAATGAAAGGTGGTGGTATTCTTTAATTTTGAGGGCGTGACGTGTTAGATGCACAGCCTTTTCTCTTCGAAACTTTTTGTTATTGTCGCAACTCAGTTGCGGCAATGCTGTTATATTTGCTACATGCTTTAGTTTGCTACAATTATTCCCATAAGATAGAATTAGATGAACCCAGAAGAACGGATTTTTGAATTGCGCAAGGTGTTGAATTTTCACAATCACCAATACTATATTCTTGATAATCCGCTTATCTCTGACTATGAGTTTGATGCTTTAATGCGAGAGTTGGTAGATTTAGAGCAAGCCAATCCCCTATTTTTTGATGCCAATTCACCAAGCGTGCGCGTGGGTGGTGCGATTACAAAAAAGTTTCCCAATGTGGTCCATAAGTATCCCATGCGGTCTTTGGGAAATACGTATTCACGGGAAGAATTACAGGACTTCATTACAAGAATAGAGAAAGATATTGATGAACCGGTCACCTTTGTTTGTGAGTTAAAATACGATGGGGCGGCCATTGGCATTACCTACAAGAATGGCGAATTGTTTCGCGCGGTCACGCGCGGAGATGGTGTTGCAGGTGATGATATTACGCCCAATGTGCGCACTATAAAAAGTGTGCCGCTCACCTTGCAAGGTGAGGATTACCCAAAAGAATTTGAAATTCGCGGTGAGATTTTTTTGCCGCTAGAAGGCTTTTTACAAATGAATGCGGCACGAGTAGGTGAGGGGCTAGAGGCCTTTGCCAACCCGAGGAATGCTGCATCTGGTAGCTTAAAAATGCAAGACAGCGCTGAGGTGGCTAAACGACCTCTCGATTGTTTTCTTTACTTTGTTTTATCGGAAGAACAGCTACCAAACTCTCATTTTGACCGTATTGAAAAAGCGGGCACGTGGGGGTTTAAAGTGCCGAGTGTCTCCGATCGTTACATCGCAAAAGCAAATGGCATCGACGAAATAGTGGCCTTTATTGACTATTGGGATGAAGCGCGTAAGCAATTGCCCTTTGATATTGATGGGGTAGTGATAAAAGTAGATGCCATTCACCAACAGGATCGCTTAGGCTACACGGCGAAGTCGCCTCGGTGGGCTATTTCTTATAAGTTTAAGGCCGAACAGGTAAGCACGGTATTAGAGTCAGTTACCTACCAAGTTGGACGCACGGGCGCCATTACTCCGGTGGCTAATCTTATTCCAGTAGCTTTGGCAGGCACTACGGTAAAACGCGCAAGTCTGCACAATGCTGATCAAATAGAAAAACTTGATTTGCGCGAAGGCGATTGGGTTTTTGTAGAAAAGGGCGGTGAAATCATCCCCAAGGTGGTGGGTGTAGCTGTGGCGCGTAGAAATACAGATAGCACGCCCTTACAATATATTACGCATTGTCCGGAGTGTCAAACGGAGTTGATTAGAAAAGAAGGTGAGGCGCAGCACTATTGCCCCAATGATATGCATTGTCCACCACAAATTACTGGTCGCTTGGAGCATTTTATTGGCCGGAAGGCAATGGATATTGAAGGCCTAGGAAGCGAAACCATGACCTTGTTGTACAGAGAGCTGGGCGTCAAACAGCCCTCAGATTTGTACCGCCTTACTGTTGCTGATTTGCTGCCTTTGGAGCGTATGGCTGAAAAGTCAGCCCAAAATGCCATTGATGGTATTGCTGCCAGTAAGGTTATCCCATTTGAGAAAGTCTTGTTCGCGTTGGGCATTCGGTACGTTGGCGAAACCGTTGCAAAGAAGTTGGCGCGCCATTTTGAAACCATTGAAAACCTAATGGCCGCAACAAGGGATGACTTGGTGCAGGTAGATGAAATTGGTGAGCGCATTGCAACTTCTGTATTGGAGTATTTCTCTGATCCAGAAAAGCAGCAAATGATTGCAGCGCTGCGCCAAGAAGGGTTGCAGTTCGAAATTGTTAAAAAAACAGGACAGTCCAACGTACTGGAAGGGCTTGTCTTTGTGGTTTCGGGTAAATTTGACACCTATGGACGCGATGAAATCAAAGAAACCATCGAGAGATTTGGCGGTAAGGTGTCGAGTTCTATTTCAAGCAAGACAAGCTATGTGCTTGCCGGAAAGGATATGGGGCCCGCAAAATTGAAAAAGGCGGAAGCGGCGGGAGTTCCCATTCTCAGTGAAGAAGATTTTAATCAAATGATTGCTTGAGTATGGTGGTGAAACGGTTCATACAAGACTATGCCATCAAGCGTCTGCTCAAAGCAAGAGCGGCGCAATCCCTGACCGATGGAAGGGGAAAAAAACGTTTGCTCATTCTTTCTGACTTGGGTCAGATGGGCGATGGCCAAGTTGGTGGTTTGATAAAGGCTGCTGCTTTGGAGCGAAATTGGGACGTTGTGGAATTGAGTTATGTTCCCGCAGGCTTAAAAAAAGACGAACCACCCGTTCAACACCTGCTCTATAAAAATCAATTGAATGCATTTGGACTGCCACAAAAAAACTGGCTCAGTATCCAAAAGTTAGAAGACATGGACCTAATCATCGATATTTCAAAATCAAATAACAAAGCCCTGAAGTACCTTGGACTCCTCGCAAACCCAAAGCTATGGGTAAAAATAGGAGCAACCGACACCGATTACGATTGGAATTTTGCGCTAACCAAGGACAAAGACCCCAACTCAATAATACACTCATTTTTTCATTTTATTTCAACATTAAAGTAACACCCACATGAAAGATTTTCAAGGCACTGGCGTGGCAATGGTAACGCCATTTACAACAGATTACAAAGTAGATTTTGACGGATTGCGCAAGCTAACCGAGTTTTTGATTGCCGGTGGGGTAGAGTACTTGGTGGTAATGGGCACAACAGGAGAAAGTGCCACCTTGTCTGATGAGGAGAAACAAGCAATTTTAAACACGGTAGTGGCTGTAGCTGATGGCCGTGTAAAAATAGTTTATGGTATCGGTGGCAACGATACACAAAAGGTTGTCAACACTATTGAGAAAACAGACTTTACTCATATTGACGCCATACTTAGTGTTTCCCCGTATTACAACAAGCCCACCCAAGAAGGCATTTACCAACATTATAAGAGCATTGCAGCCGTGGCGCCAAAGCCAATCATTCTTTATAATGTACCAGGTAGAACAGGAAGCAATATGGCCGCGGAAACAACACTCCGGTTGGCAAAGGATTTTAGCAACATCATTGCCGTAAAAGAGGCAAGTGGAAACATGGAGCAAGTGATGAAAATCATCCATGAGCGACCTGAAGGTTTCTTGGTAATTAGCGGTGATGACAACCTTACTTTTCCTATGTTGGCTTTAGGTGGCGATGGTGTCATTAGTGTTAGCGGACAAGGATTTCCAGAGCTGTTTAGTACTATGGTGCGCGAAGGACTTGCCGGCGACTTTGCAGCAGCGCGCATCAAGCACTATCGTTTGTTTGAAATAACCAAGATGCTTTTTCAGGAAGGAAATCCAGGTGGTATTAAAGCTGTGTTGGCCCACCAAAATATTTGTGGAGCAACCATGCGCCAACCGCTATGGCCAATTTCGGCATCACTAGACACCGCCATTAAAAATGAAGTGGATGCAATTTTGAAATAGCGAAAGTTGAGTGTCCTCTGAAAAGTTTGTTTTCAACTAGAATAGAGATAGCGGAACCTGTTAGATCGGAGTAAACTAGAGTTGTTCATCAAGATTCAACAATCGCTAAATAATGCAACCTTTGGCAGCACAATAGACTTATCAAAACAGATTCAACAGTACAACCATAAAAGAGCGCAGAGAGCGTCCCGTAAAATTGAGCACGGGACGCTTTTTTTATACCGTTGGATTTCTTCTCAACGATACAGCAACCAGCGACTGTTTTTCAAGGGTGAGGCTGACATTTTGAGCAGTAAGGGCCTCACTGTTTTAATTCTTTTTCTGGTAAAGTTGAGCCCCCTCCGAAAAATTCCTTTCTGCCAAAGGCTGACTTGTCGGGAAATTTTTGAATCCTCACTAACAATTAGTTAGCTCCGGTACAAAAATCCCCTCCGCGTCGATTTTGATTGAAATCATCCTTTTCGAACCAGACTCAAAGTTACTCATCCTGTAGTCACTTTGCTTTAACCATATCACTTCCTTCTTTTTTTAAACAAATGGAATGGCCCTGCATCCAATCTCAAATCGAAATTTTTTTTCCCATTAGTCAAGTTAGTTGCCTTTTCTTCCTTAGTTTTGAAAAAATCTAAAATTATGAAACGCATTTTATTTTTCGCCATGTCACTTTTGGCCATTTCTGCATTTTGTCAAGATGA
>JAIULY010000043.1 GCA_022565875.1 Schleiferiaceae bacterium
GCAAAGGAGTTGAAAGACAGTGAAAACTGGAGAGAGACAACAGCTGAATTGAAGAAAATCCAAGCGGATTGGAAGAAAATAGGTTTTGCGCCACGGACAGAATCTGAGGCTGTTTGGCAGGAGTTTAAGGCCGTGTGCAATCACTTTTTTGATCGATTAACAGATAGAAATAAAGCCTTAGATCAAGCGCTTTATGCCAATTATGAAGAAAAACAAAAAGTTTTTACCGCTGTAGAAGCGCTCGATTCCAGCAGTCCCACTCCAGATACGGTAGCCGCCTTAAAAGCCTACATTGCCCAATGGAAAGAGATCGGGCCATTGCCTCGTGAAAAGCGAAGTTTTGAGCAAGATTTTAACAATTTGCTCGACAGCAAATTCAAAGACTTAAAAGTAAGCAAAGAAGAGGCACGCTTGATTCGTTTTGAAAACAAGGTGAATACTCTAGTGGACAACGATGACAAACGCGCCATCACCAAAGAAATTGACGGGCTTCAAAAGCGTATCGACGAGGCAAAACGCGAGTTGAATACACTGGAAAACAACATTCTGTTCTTTTCGAGTTCTAATGCGAATTCGCCGTTGTTGCGCAATGCTCAGCAAAAAATTGAGCGCGTGAGAGATGAGATAGAATTGCTGAAAAAGCAGAAACGCATGTTGCGCGATGCACACAACAATTCCTAAAAAGGCGAAGCGCGATAGTTATTAATTTTTCTTTTTTGCGGTTTAAAAAAAGAGAACTTGCATAGATGTCGCGCTCAGTTCGATAAAAAAGTTATTTTTGCCCATCTATATTCCTAATTTAATTACCATTTTATGTCATTGAACAACATTGAAAAACTACTCGGAAACGAAGCTGCTGATTTATTAAATCACAAGTGTACGACTATCGACAAGAGCTTGTTGCATTTGCCTGGGGCTGATTTTGTGAATCGCTCATTTGGCGACAGCAACCGAAACAACCAAACGCTAAATAGTCTACAAGACTTGTATGGCAATGGTCGTTTGGCCAATACCGGCTACATGTCTATTTTGCCAGTAGATCAAGGAATAGAGCATTCTGCGGGTGCTTCCTTTGCGAAAAACCCCATTTATTTTGACCCCGAAAACATCGTTAAGCTAGCCATTGAAGGCGGTTGCAATGCCGTTGCTTCTACCTATGGCGTTTTAGCTGCGGTTTCTCGCAAGTATGCCCACCAGATACCCTTCATTGTAAAGGTAAACCACAACGAATTATTGACGTATCCCAATACCTTTGATCAAATCATGTTTGGCACCATCAAAGATGCATGGAACATGGGTGCCAAAGCGATTGGAGCCACGATTTACTTTGGTTCCGAAGAAAGCAACCGCCAAATTGTGGAAGTTGCAGAGGCTTTTGAATACGCTCATGAACTGGGGATGGCCACTATTCTATGGTGCTATTTGAGAAATCCAGGATTTAAGAAAGACGGTGTAGATTATCACGTTGCTTCAGATATCACGGCTCAGGCCAATCATTTAGGCGTAACGTTACAGGCGGATATCATCAAGCAAAAATTGCCAGAGGTAAATGGTGGTTTCAAAGCGTTGAACGCAGGTAACAGCAGCTATGGCAAACTAGACGAGCGCATCTACACCGAATTGACATCAGATAATCCTATTGACTTAACGCGCTACCAAGTGGCCAATTGCTATATGGGTCGTGCTGGTTTGATCAATAGTGGTGGAGCTTCATCAGGAGCTGGGGATATGGCGGAAGCTGTAAAAACGGCCATCATCAACAAAAGAGCAGGTGGACAAGGATTGATTTCTGGTCGTAAGGCCTTTCAACGCCCAATGAGTGAGGGTGTTGAATTGTTGAATGCCATTCAAGACGTCTACTTAAACGAAGCAGTAACCATTGCTTAAGTTATTGTAAGAGAACATATAAAATGCCGGCTTTCCATTCGAAATGCCGGCTTTTTTGACCACAACAAAAATTAGCTTGTTTCGATAAGCGCGGAACACAAAATAAAACAACAACATATGGTTTGGTTTAAACGCAACAAGGAAGGCATTACCACACAGACATCCGAAAAGAAGGAAACACCAGAGGGTTTGTGGCACAAATGCCCAAAATGCAAGGTGATATCTAGTGTTGAAGACCATGCGAGTCATTTGTGGGTGTGCCATAATTGTGGGTACCACGATAAAATCAATGCCAAGGAGTATTTTAGTTTCTTGTTTGACAATGGCGAATTTACCGAGTTAGATAAGGGGATGGTCTCAGAAGACCCACTGAAATTTGAAGATACCAAAAAATATAAAGATCGCTTAGAAGCGACCAAGAAAAAAGTGGGGATTAACGATGCCGTTACCACAGGTTATGGAAAAATGCACGGGATTGATGTTTCTATTGCGTGTATGAATTTCAATTTCATTGGCGGATCTATGGGGTCCGTAGTTGGTGAAAAAATTGCCCGCGCCATCGATTACAGTTTGAAACACAAAGTTCCGTTTATCATGATTTCCAAATCAGGGGGCGCGCGGATGATGGAGGCGGCATTTTCGTTGATGCAAATGGCCAAGACCTCGGCCAAGCTGGCCTTGTTAGACAAAGAGGGTGTCCCGTATATATCCGTACTTACCGATCCTACAACAGGGGGCGTTACAGCCTCTTTTGCCATGTTGGGCGATATCAATATTGCGGAACCCGGCGCCTTAATTGGTTTTGCGGGGCCAAGGGTAGTGAAAGAAACCATTGGGAAAGACCTGCCAGAGGGCTTTCAGCGTTCTGAGTTTTTGTTGGAACACGGCTTTTTGGATTTCATCGTAGATCGCAAAGACCTCAAGACCAAAATGGCCAATTTCCTTTCCATGGTATATCGAAAATAGGAACAGACAATTTTTTACAGCAACAGTACAAACCAGTCGTTATTTGTTGTACTTTTGCCGCTTATTCGATGCATCAATAATATCTAATACGATTTAGGAATGTATTTAACTGAAACAGTTAAAAAAGAGATTTTCTCAAACCACGGAAAATCAGAGGCTGACACCGGTTCAGCAGAGGGACAAATTGCGTTGTTTACCTTTCGCATTAACCACCTCACCGAGCACTTGAAGCGCAATCGCCATGATTACAACACCGAGCGTTCGCTAGTTTTAATGGTAGGTAAGCGCAAGAAATTGCTCAATTACTTAAAAAAGAAAGACATCAACAGATATCGCGACATTATTGCTAAGCTCAATTTGAGAAAGTGATCCACGCAATATACAAGATGGTACAGGAAAGGCAATTTTAGATTGCCTTTTCTTGCTTAATTACATTTACATTAACAATTGATTTTAAATTATGATTCCAACCCCAATAACTAAGGAAATCCGTCTACCTGACGGACGAGTTATAACGCTGGAAACAGGTAAGTTGGCCAAGCAAGCTGACGGTTCTGTGGTAGTGCGACAAGGAGATACGATGTTGTTGGCAACAGTTGTTTCCAACAAAGAGGCGAATGAAGGTGTAGATTTCCTTCCATTGACAGTAGAATACCGTGAAAAATTTGCAGCTATCGGACGTGTTCCAGGTGGTTTCCTTAAGCGGGAAGGACGTCCTTCTGACGACGAAATTTTAACCATGCGTCTTGTGGATCGCGTTTTGCGCCCACTTTTCCCAAGCGATTACCACGCGGAAGTACAAGTAATGATTTCGATGATTTCTTACGACCACGACAATGCCGCCGACTCACTTGCGGGTCTTGCCGCATCAGCAGCAATCGCTATTTCTGATATCCCCTTTAACGGCCCAATATCTGAAGTTCGCGTGGCGCGGATCGATGGTAACTTTGTTATCAACCCAAGTCGTGCGCAATTAGAGCACGCTGACCTTGAAATGATGATTGGCGCTAGCTACGAGTCCGTAGTTATGGTGGAAGGCGAAATGAAAGAGGTTTCAGAACAAGAAATGATTGAAGCCATTAAATTCGCACACGAAGCCATTAAAGCACAAATCGTTGCGCAAAAAGAACTGGCCAACGAAATCGCCCATGCTCAAGTAAAACGCGAATACTCTCATGAAGTGCACAATGAAGAATTGGCAGCACAAATCATGAAAGCGACTTACGATAAAGTATATGAAGTGGCCAAGCAAGGGCTACCCAAACACGAAAGAAGCACTGCTTTTAAAGCCATAAAAGAAGCGTTTAAAGAAACATTGGAGGAAGAGTTCATCGCTGAAAACAGCGGATTGATCTCGCGCTACTTCCACGATGTGGAATACAAAGCTGTACGCGATTTATTGCTCGCTGAAGGTCGTCGATTGGATGGCAGAAAGCCTGAAGATATTCGCGCCATTTGGTCAGAGGTGGATTATTTACCCGGTGCCCATGGCTCTGCAGTGTTCACGCGTGGCGAAACACAGTCGTTGACTACGGTTACGCTTGGCACACCACTAGACGCCAACCGCATTGATAATGCGACGTTCCAAGGTCAAGAGAAATTCTATTTGCAGTACAACTTCCCGCCCTTTTCAACAGGAGAAGCTCGTCCATTGCGCGGTGTTAGCCGTCGTGAAATAGGTCACGGTAACTTAGCGCAACGCGCATTGAAAAACATGATACCTGCCGATTCACCTTATGTGATTCGCGTGGTTTCTGATATTCTTGAGTCGAATGGCTCATCGTCTATGGCTACGGTTTGTGCGGGTACGCTTGCGCTAATGGATGCCGGTATCAAAATGGTAAAACCTGTAAGTGGTATTGCCATGGGGTTGGTCACTGATCCAGAAACCGGAAAGTATGCCGTACTCAGCGATATCTTGGGCGATGAAGATCACCTCGGCGATATGGACTTTAAAGTTACGGGTACTGCTGATGGAATTACGGCTTGTCAAATGGACATCAAAATCGAAGGCCTATCTTACGAAATCTTAGAAAAAGCATTGCTTCAAGCACGTGATGGTCGCTTGCATATCTTGGACAAAATCCTTGAAACCATGCCAGAACCCCGTCAGCAATTGAAAGCCAATGCGCCTAAGATTGAACTGATGAGTATTCCTAAAGACTTTATCGGTGCTGTTATCGGACCTGGAGGCAAAATCATTCAAGCGATTCAAGCCGACACAGAAACCGTTATCACTATTGAAGAAGAAGGCAACCGAGGAAATATCACGATTTCTGGAACCAATCAAGATGGTATTGACGCTGCTATTCGCAAAATCAAATCTATTGCTTTTGTACCAGAGGTAGGCGATGTTTTTGACGGTCTTGTGAAAAGCATTCAACCCTTTGGTGCCTTTGTAGAAATTGGACACAACACCGATGGCTTGGTACACATCAGTGAAATAGAACACCGTCGCTTAGCCAAAGTGGAAGATGTTCTCGCTGTTGGCCAACGCATACAAGTGAAACTTATCGGCATCGACGATCGTGGTAAGTTAAAATTATCGCGTAAAGCATTATTGCCTAAACCAGAGGCTAATGCATAAGCAAATGTGGTTGTTTTTATCACATTGAAAATTTAGCAACCGTTCCCCACATCGGGAGAACGGTTGTTGATTTTGTAAAAAGTACAATAACTATTGAACTACAATCGATTTTCAATCGTTAGTTTTTAGGTGTGTAACCCTAATCTTTTGCAAATTAAGATGAGGCAGCTAAAAATCGTTAAGCAGGTAACCAACAGAGAAACAGCATCTCTGGATAAGTACCTACAAGAAATTGGAAAAGTAGAACTGATTACCGCCGAAGAAGAGGTGGAATTAGCACAGCGCATTAGAGCTGGAGACGAAGTAGCTTTAGAAAAATTGGCCAAAGCCAACCTGAGATTTGTGGTTTCTGTTGCAAAACAGTACCAAAACCAGGGTCTGACTTTGCCCGATTTGATAAACGAAGGCAATTTGGGCTTAATCAAGGCCGCCAAACGTTTTGACGAAACAAGAGGATTTAAGTTTATTTCCTATGCCGTATGGTGGATTCGTCAATCGATTTTGCAAGCTTTGGCTGAGCAATCACGCATTGTTCGTTTGCCACTCAATAAAATTGGTTCGCTCAGTAAGATAAACAAAGAGGCTTCGCGTTTGGAGCAAGACTTTGAAAGAGGTGCCTCTGCGGATGAGATTGCTGACAAGCTAGGTATTTCAAAGAATGACGTGGAAAATGCCATGCGTCACATGGGTAAACACGTCTCACTTGACGCACCAATGGTGGAAGGGGAGGACAGTACGCGCTACGATGTGTTGGATGCTTCCGATAGCCCTAGACCTGACCAAGAGCTAATGATGCAATCGCTGCGAACGGAAATTGAACGCGCGCTGCAAACCCTAACGCCTAAAGAAGCGGATGTCATTCGGCTGTATTTCGGTCTTGGAGATGCTCACCCGCATACGCTCGAGGAAATTGGTGAAAAGTTTGAATTGACTCGCGAACGCGTTAGACAAATCAAGGAGAAAGCGATTCGGCGGTTGAAACATACCTCTCGAAGCAAAATCCTGAAAAATTACTTGGGATAATACCCATATCGCTTGCCAACAACGGCGAGCTACAACATTTAAAATACACTCGATGAGACAGCTGAAAATTATAAAGCAGGTAACTAACAGAGAAACAGCTTCGTTAGATAAGTACCTACAAGAAATTGGCAAGGTGGAATTGATTACCGCCGAAGAAGAAGTGGAATTGGCACAGCGAATTAAAGCCGGTGACCAAATTGCACTTGAAAAATTGACGAAAGCCAACCTTCGCTTTGTGGTTTCTGTGGCAAAACAATACCAAAATCAAGGTCTAACCCTCCCGGATTTGATTAACGAAGGCAATCTTGGTCTCATCAAAGCGGCTCAGCGTTTCGACGAAACACGCGGTTTTAAGTTTATTTCTTACGCAGTTTGGTGGATCCGTCAATCGATACTGCAAGCTTTAGCTGAGCAATCGCGTATAGTGCGTCTGCCTTTGAATAAAATAGGTAGCATCAACAAAATAAATAAAGCCGCTTCAAGACTCGAACAAGACCACGAGCGGCCTGCTTCCGCTGCTGAGATTGCTGAAGATCTGGGTTTGAGCATAACAGATGTGAAAACGAGCCTTAAAAATAAGGGACGTCATATCTCTATGGATGCTCCATTGGTAGAAGGAGAAGATAGCAATTTGTATGATGTGCTCAACACCGGCGATAGCCCAAAACCAGATCAAGAGCTCATGCTGGATTCGTTGCGCACGGAAATTGAACGTTCTCTTGCGACACTTACCCCACGTGAAGGTGATGTTATCCGCTTGTATTTTGGACTTGGTGGTCAGCATCCCATGACGCTCGAAGAAATAGGCGAAAAATTTGATCTGACGCGCGAACGCGTACGCCAAATCAAAGAAAAGGCTATTCGACGATTGAAGCACACCTCAAGAAGTAAAATTTTAAAATCTTACCTCGGGTAATGAAACATTACCGTAACCATTGATAAACTTTGGTGATTTTTTAGCCATTTGAAAATCGTTCTCTTGGTTTCGGAAATTAAATGCATTGAAAAACCACAACAGCTGTTGTGGTTTTTTTGTAAGAGTCCATTTTTATACGTGTTTACCTGTGAAATAAAACAAGAGTAGGTTTTGTATGAAGTTTTTTTTATACATTAGCGCCATAATTTTTCATGGAATGACAAACCTAAACACGTCTTACAATGGATTTACTAACTAATTTTATATGGTTTGAAAGCAATCATTTGGTTTTCAATCTGCACAATAGTAGTCAATGGTATCCCATACTTTATCAGATCGCATTTTTTGCCGGGTTGTTGCTTTTTGTTTCTCATGGGGTAAAGAAACAATATCCACTCAGTTCTTGGTTGATTATTTCAGCGAGCGCATCTTTGTTGTTAATTGTAGGTAGCAAACTGGGTACTTTTTCGATTGAAGACTGGCGATTATTTTTTGAGACAGGTATTTTAGAACCAACGGGCAAAAAGACATCTTTAGGAGCTGTACTCCTTATTGTTGTCTTTTTGGGTTTGGTGGTTAAAGCTATTCGATTCAAGGCACCTTTTTGGGGTGCCTTTGCTTTTTTCTTACCTGTGGTGATGTTGGTGCAGCGCGTTGGCTGTATGATGGCCGGCTGCTGTTATGGCAAACCTTTAGCGTCTCCGGGAGGTGTAAAATACTTTGGCCCGAGCATTATCCGCGATCGGCAAATTCACAGTGAAACACTTCCTATTTCTGAAGTTATCACACAACCCATTCACAATGTCCCCTTGTACTTTATTCTTGTAGCGATTATCACCGTTGCGGTGCTGCTTCTAGTTCGGAAAAAGGTAAAAAACGGGGAGCAATTATTGTTGCTTTCTATAACCTTAATGCTTGTTGGACGTTTTGTTGTAGAGTTTTTTAGAGATCCTCAAGCTCATAACATCCCTCAAAATATTATTTATGGGCTTACGCAACAGCAATGGTCCTTTGTTGGCGTATTTTTTATTTTGTTATATCTGTTTTACAGAACATCGCAAAACAACCCTACACAAGTGTCAGATAATTTACCTAAAGTTTATCCGCTTCGCAATCTTGTAATGGTATTATCTCTATCCGTTGTCATGTTGCTACTTAGCGATTGGTTTACGCGCTATGAGCAATATGTGCTCTATTTCCAAATGACGCTTGCGGGATTGTTAAACCTAAAAGTGGTTTGGGCTGTGGAGAGAAAGCTTAAGCCGCTAGTAATGCCCGCTACACTTTTTGTTGCCACGGCAGTAGTTATGGCTCAAGAAATGCCCAACTTTGAAATTGACTCCAAAAGCAAGACGTTTGTCACCAGTTCGTATTCCAACAATCAGTTGCATGGAGTTGGTTATCCCTGTCTCATGACTGCACCCGGTTGTTTTGGTGATGTGTGTGCACTATCCGATTCCATTAGGATTCATGGGCCAAATTATTCTAGTTTTCAGCTTGGTGTAGAACATGACTTTGGACTAAAACCCAATGGGTATAGCAACGCTATTGGGGCTGATTTTGGTTTGGAGTCGTTTTACAATAGTGAAAACAATTGGCGCGAAACCTACTATCATTACTCAGTGTACTATAAACTCAATATGCGCCGCTCGGGATTAACAATCGGTTTTCGCAATGGGAGTTTTTTCTTTCCCTCTTATATAGAAAATCGAGGAGTTTATAAGATTGTCCCTAGGCTAGGTTGGCGTATTGGTACCGATGCATCGCTGCTGCGTTTTCAACTCGGTGTTTTTGATGATTATTTACCCGGTGGTATTACTCCTGCCTTTCTTAATATTAATACGGATATCCGTTTGATAAATAATGAAAACTTTGGATTGCGGTCTGGCTTCGTTGTTGGCCCCTCCGATATAGGTTTTGAATCCTCCAATTTTTATGGTTTTAACTTGGATATGCATTTCAAAAATGCAAATCTAACAATACGGCCAACTTTTGGCGTAACGGTTCGGGATTTTCCGGAGAGCAATAGCTCTTCATTGCCGCAATTTGCTATTCAGTTGCGAAAGGGATTTTCACATAAAAAGTAAAGGGGAAACCGTTTTTTTTTTTTTTTTAACTTTTCCATTGCTGCACAAATCACCTTTAGTTCTTTTTGGGAGGTAGTAAGGGTTGTTAAGCGATTAGGCATTGCGCCGGCTTAAATCACAATAGCTGTTATGTTTTTTTATGCTAGGCTAGCGCCACAGGGAAGAGATATTTTCGCACGTTTAGGAGGCTTTTATTTTTCATACTTTAGCGGAGTAAGATTTTTGCGTATTCAAAAACTACATAAACTGCCAACTGATGGATGTATTTTCAAAATTTTTTTGGATTGAAGACAACCAAGTAGTTTTCAATCTTTACTTAAGTAGTTCGTGGTATCCGATTTTATACCAGCTGGCCTTCTTTTTGGGGCTATGTGTGTTTGTTTCTTACGGTATTCGAAAAAAATATCCCATGAGTTCTTGGCTAATTATTTCAGCTACAGCTTCTTTTTTGTTGGTTGTAGGGAGTAAGCTGGGAACTTTTTCACTGTCAGATTGGCAATTGTTTATTCAAACAGGCCAATTGGAAGCTACAGGCAATAAAACGGCTTTAGGAGCGGCGATTCTTGTTGTGGTTTTTTTAGGTGTTATGGTTAAAGCCATACGATTCAAAGGGCAGTTTTGGGGGGCTTTTGCTTTTTTCTTGCCTGTAATGATGTTAGTTCAGCGGGTAGGGTGTATGCTGGCGGGTTGCTGTTATGGCAAACCCTTGGAGTCAGTTGGAGGTGTAAAGTACTTTGGGCCGAGTTATGTTCGCGATCAGCAAATTCATGAAAATGCGCTTTCGATTACTGAGTCCATATCACTCCCTGTTCACAACGTTCCGCTGTACTTTGCGGCTGTTGCTCTTATTACAATTTTTGTGTTAACGATTGCACAACGAAAGCTTAAGGACGGGAGACAATTGGTTCTGGTTTCGCTTATTTCCATGTTGGTGGGGCGATTCACGGTGGAGTTTTTCCGTGATTTGCAAGCTCATAACATACATCAAAAACTAACCTATGGCCTTACCCAACAGCAATGGTTCTTGGTGGTGATGTTCTTCGTTTTTGTGTTTGTCTTCTTTCGATTGAAAAATCGTCAAATGGTAAACAATGATGAAATAGAAGCCACTCCACGCGTATTCCCTATGCGGAATTTGTTGGCGCTTTTGGGGTTGGCGGTTTTACTATTGATTTTGAAAGAGTGGTTTACCGTTTATGAAAAATCGGTACTGTACTTTCAAATGGCGCTTGCCGGGATTCTGAATATCAAAGTTGTGTGGTCGGTTGAGAAACAGTTGAAGCCTCTAGTTGCACCGTTGACACTTTTTGCTGCAACAGCTTTTGTCATGGCGCAAGAGGCACCAAATTACATAGAGGAAAGCAGTGGGGTTTATGGTAATACCTACATCAATACCTCTGGCTCTTTCAATCGACTTCATGGAGTAGGTTACCCCTGTTCAGAAATTGACTATCGTCCAAGCGGATGCGGAGGAGGTTCCGGAACGCCGTATTGTGTCCTTGCAGATACGGCAAAAGCACACGGGCCAGGCTATTCAAGTTTTCAATTCGGTGTGGAGCAAAGCTTTGTTTCGGCGAAGAACGGGAGTGGCGTTGCTGTAGGTGTCGATTTCGCAAATGAATCCTATTACAACAGAGAAAACAATTATCGTAAAAACTATAATCATTATTCGATATTTACAAAATTTGACTTCCCGTACATTGGGCTTACGTTGGGATTTAGATCTGGGAATTTTTATGACCCTACTGACATCTTCAACGAAGATATTAGGCAAACTAAAGGAAGATTCGGGTTGCGTTTTGGGAGCGATCAAAAGTTGTTTCGTGTAAGCTTTGGGGTGTATGATGAGTATATGCCAAGTGGCATTCATCCTGCACCTTATAATATAAACTCGAGCTTCCGGTTAAAAAATACTGAAAACCTAATGATTCGCCCGGGCTTGGCTACAGGCTTGGCTAGCCGTGGCTTTAACCAATCTAGTTTTTATGGCTTGAGTACCGATATCTATCTTAAAAAGATGGATTTAATGATTCGTCCTACGTTGGGAATATCTGTAAATGGCAATCCTAATGTCAGTACTCGTAATGCCCCCCACTTCGCTTTGCAATTGCGCAAAGGTTTTGCAAATTGGAAATAGGTGTAGCGACCTTGTACAAGTCACATTTCAATAACCGATTATTGCCGAATAAAATAGCAACGTTTGATTTTTGAATCTTCTATTTCATAAACAGCTATCAAGTACACGGGGTCAGTTTGGTTTTGCCTACCGGTAATGATTTCGTAATCGAGTACTTTATTGCCAATTACTTGACGGGAAACGACATCGCTTCTCAGGTTGGGGGAGCTTTCGAATAGGCGTTTATATATTTCTGTGAGTTGCTCCTTACCCCTGGCAATAGGTGACGTTTCTCCGAGGTTGAACAGCTCAGCGTCATCGTGAAATAAAGCGGTAAAGCGCTCCAAGTCCCGCTGATTGTAGGCCTCGAGTTGCTTTTGCACCACGGCAACAACTTCTTCCGGGCTTACTTGTGCCAAACTAAAGAATGGTAAAAAGACGAACAGTAAAATTAATTTTCTCATGAGATTTGTGTGTTAAAAATTGAAAGATGTTGGTTGTGAACAGCCATCAGACGATAGCGACGGCTTGTTCTTTTTCCCTTTTGATAAACGCCATGTTTGTACCTTTGTTTGGCTGTAAGGACACTTAGTTGCTAATTACAGGACAGTTTTTAAAATACAGTTAAATCGTTTTCAAATGCAGATAGCCAATAAAAAGTGGGCCGTTCTAGGAGGTGTTTTTGCCACAGTAGGAATCGTTTTGGGGGCATTGGGTGCCCACGCGTTAAAAACACAACTCACTAGCGATGCCTTAGCTTCTTTTGAAACGGGGGTGAAGTACCAAATATACATCAGTTTGTTTTTGATTGTACTGGCGTTGTTTCCAGACACGAAAGCCAATAGGTTTGTTGGGCTGCTAATGATGTTGGGGATTTTTTTCTTTAGTTTTTCCATTTATGCGTTGAGTCTTCGCGATATTCACGGAGCACCCGTTAGCTTCTTGGGACCCATTACTCCCATCGGTGGCTTGTTGATGATTGTTGGGTTTCTCGTGTTTGTTGTGGGAATACTCAAAACCGAAAAGAACTAAAAAAAAGCGACTAATCAAGGGATTAGCCGCTTTTTTTGTTGAACCGTTTATCTGGGGTCAGCAATTTTACCCAGAAACAAAAGGGTTCCTGAGGGAATGTGTCTTAGGGTTATAACAAACGGGTTCTCAAAGCCAAAATAGGGCGGCATGCTGGTGGTGGCCATACCTATGGAAGTAACGGCTGCCCCTTCTGCGCCTTTTTCATCTACTTTGAGATAGGTTTTGTGAATCACGGTTTTGGCATACAGGTCGGGGCCAGTCAATGCTGTACCCATAGCTGAAAAATCGGCTAAACCGGGATTAAAGGGACTGTTTAATCCGATGGCCATGAGTGTTTCCACTAAATCCTCTTCAAACTCCAATTCAAATTTTGGAAAAGTCACTACAGCACGTCCCGTAGACAAAGAGTTGTAAAGTTGGGCGACCTTGGCCGGGGTTATTTGGTTGATCCATTGGTTAGATTGTTGCGTTGGTTGAATAAGCGATAAGCTAAACTGACCACCTTTAAAAGGCAAGTCGACAAGTTGCAAATCATTGGAAACAGCAATAGAAAAATCGCGGTCGGCCATTACAAAAGGAACGGCAACTTTTTGACCGTTGGCAAGGGTAAAATCGCGTGTGTTTGTCATTTCTGTGGCGAAAGCGTGCGCCCAATCTGCTTGAAAATGAATGGCATTGATGATAAAAGCTACATCGTCGTTACTGATGCTTTCAATAATTTTTGGGATGCGTTGTTTGGTTTGTGTCGCGACCCATTGGTTGATGTTTTGCAATGCGGCTGGTGTATTGAAGTTTTCAGCTGCCCACAGGGCGCTGTAGGCTGTGTCCAATGCGGTTTGGTAGGAGGGGAGCGCTGCAATGCGCGCGGGGTCGTGAAAAAAAGCATTGGCAATTTGGACTTTAGCACCGCCACCATGATGAAGCAAAGCGATATCTATTTGTTGCTGTTGGCGATTGACTTCTTGCAACGCCCCGGTATTGTGGTGTAAAAAGTTTAATCCTTCGGATAAGGTGGTAGTTGCGGTGCCATTGAGCATCATGTTCAACGCGGTGTGAATGCTGTAAGGGGAAATAATTATATTTTCCGTCGGCTTTTCGGAGTGCAGTTGTTGAAAAACTTGCCACCCAAACAGAGCATTGCGTTGGCCAAATTGTTCGATAGCATTCTGATTTACAGACGGAGGAGGAGTTGAGGGAGGGGTGCTTTTTTTATCGCAAGCCACTAGCGAAAGGACGGTGGCGGCAGCGAGGAGTAGTGTGATGCGCATGAGAAAATGTTTTTAAGGGTTTGTCGGTTACATATATCAAAAATAAGGCCTAGAAAGTTTCTTTTTTTTTGGATTTAATTAAAGAAGGAATTGGTTATATTTGGCCTTTGAAGTAAGTGAAAATCCTAATAATTCGAACATGAAGCTAGATAAAGTACTCGAAAATTTAAACTCTTTTGAAAAAAATAATTTCCTTAAAATAGTTGATGCAATTATCTCAAATACTCCCAAAAATTCAAAACAAATAGATGAGATTTTATCGGGGAGCAATGATTTAAAGAACATTGATAATGTTAATATCTCTAGAGTTTTTGACCTTGTGAATACTGAATTTGAGTCTTTTGTTCGAAATGAATTTGTTAATACAGGCTCTCAACTCGATATCCTTATTGATATTATTTCTAGAGAGGGGAATGCAATTATGCGTTTAGATTGGTTTTCTCGTCTTTATGATCAAAAGCTCGATGAATTAAAGGGGAAATTGCAAATATTTAAGGATCAGATATTTGTGGAGGAGATTAAATTGGAAGAACACAGTAGAATAAGAGATTACAAGATTTATTACTCATGTTTAAAGACAGCTTATCAAAACGATGAAGATAATAACCAACAAGCGAAAATCACACAAGATGAACTTTCAATATTGTTGACATTAGCAAAGAAGCTTGAGTTATCTCAAGACGAAGTTAAGATGATTAATTATTTTATTATCCCCATTCAAAAACATAAAATTGATGATATTATAAATGAGTTAAAAGGTATTGGGGTTATCTTTTATTCAAAAAAACATAATTTAATTTATGTTGCAGATGAAGTTGCCGCTGTTTTACGGAAGGTAAGAGGTCAAGAAGTTGCACCAAAGTATTTTAGGCGTGTTTTGAGGCTAATAAAGGAGTCCCAAATTAACCTTGTATGCCGAAAACATGGTATTGACAAAAAGTTGCCAGTAGAGGATAAAATCAAAGCGATTGTAAATTC
This sequence comes from Schleiferiaceae bacterium, assembly GCA_022565875.1. Taxonomy (GTDB): domain Bacteria; phylum Bacteroidota; class Bacteroidia; order Flavobacteriales; family Schleiferiaceae; genus JAIULY01. The sequence continues at coordinate 14,861 of JAIULY010000043.1, forward strand.
AGGTATTTCCTTTTCCGCATTGCTGATGGATGAAATTCATAAAGCGGATACTAACTTGACAGATAAAAAGAAGTTTTTAAATGAGTTGTTTGAGAAGGGACTTGGACAAAGTGATTCATTAAAAGGAACCCTCTTAGACGAGAAAGTTGAAAACTTCATTGCCTTTTTTAACGAGTTAGAAAAAGAAGAAAAAGTAGGTATTTCAATTGAGGGGTACGATAAATTGTTGCTTGACTTAAATACCGAATTGCCAACCTTTCAAAAAACAGTTCAGTTAGAGTATCAATTTCAGGAAGATGACTGTTTGCAAAGTAAGTTTTTACTGGACTTCAATATAAAACCACGTGATTTACTTGAGCTCCTTTCATCCTCAGACTTAACTTTGTTTGTTAAGAATAAAGGGATTAAATCGAGAGGTGATCTGTTTGTCAATATTCTTGAAAATTACCGTGACTCAGAAAATCTATTGCTTGAAAACTATCATTTAATAGCTAACAGAAATCTTAACGATTTAAAGGCTAATGGTATTGAAGTTAAAGAAGCGGATTTAGGTTTAAAGTTTGAGGAGCTTACTAAGGAGATATTTACGCAATTAGGATTTCAAGTTGATGAAAAGTTAAAGGAGACCCTCAATTCTAATAAAGATAAAATCGACATTTTGGTTAAACTTACTGAAGACGAGGTGATTTTAGTAGAATGTAAAACCTCAAAAGAAAGTGGATTCAATAAGTTTAGTTCGGTTTCTAGACAGTTAAAGTCTTATGAAAAGCGGGTTACATCAAAAGGGTTAAAGGTGGTGAAATCACTTTTAGTTGCTCCAGAGTTTTCAGATGACTTCGTAAAAGAGTGCGGCCTTGATTACGATCTAAATTTGAGTCTGCTTTCAGCTAATTGCCTTTATGGTATTCTCAATGCCTTTAAAGAATCAAAACTTTCCAAGTTCCCACACAATTTGCTTATGCGAGATGTCGTCATTCAAGAGGAAAGAATTATAAAAGCTCTTGAAAAATGAGACTTTTTTTAAACCAAAAATTTGTTTTTGCCCTTATTGTGCTGAATATCATAGTCATTTTTATAAATGGGTACGATATTGATAGTCAGAGTGCTAAATGGTTGTTGTACTTTGACGACGTAATTACATTGGCGTTTTTAGTCGAAATGTTAGTGAAGCTCAATTTTCTAGGTAGCAAGAAATACTTTGGGTCTCGTTGGAATCTTTTCGACTTTGTATTAGTCCTAATTTCTATTCCGTCACTGTTTTATTACCTGCTACCTTTTTTTCATTTTGATCTAAGTTTCTTGTTGGTTTTTAGGGTTTTGCGAGTTTTTAAGTTTTTTCGTTTTTTTAGATTTGTCCCTCAAATTGATAAGATAATTATCGGCGTACAAAAAGCATTGAAAGCTTCGGTTATAATTTTATTTGCTTTTTTGGTTTTTAACCTTACGCTAGGTATCCTCTCAAATTATTTGTTTAGAAGTCTTTCACCTGAGCACTTTGGTGACCCTCTTTTATCAATTTACAGTATTTTTAAAATATTTACAATAGAGGGGTGGTATGAAATACCTGAGTCAATAATCGAAACCGTTGAATCCAAGTTGCTTTCCTTTGCGGTGAAATCATACTTTATCTTTATTTTATTAGGGGGTGGGGTATTTGGCTTGTCTTTGGTCAATTCCATTTTTGTAGACGCCATGATTAGCGAGAGTAATGATGATATTTCAAAGGATGTTAACGAAATTAAAGTCAAGTTGGACTTGTTATTAAAACAGCAGCAAAACAATTAGTAATTAATGCTTTAGTTAAATTTAAAAGTGTTTCTGTTTCACTTTTCCCTTTCTTGATGACGTAATTTGTGAAACTTATTTGGAGTTGCGCTCATTTTTTTCGATCCTCCAAGAGCTAATGTAATGTTGTGTAATAGCAAAAATTACACTTTTACTTGGGTACCTTTTGAAATTCATTTAAAATATGGTATATCGATATTTTGGGTGGTTCCAATAAATTATGGGTATCCTGTAGGCTTGTGATCTTCTTTACATGGTCTTTGAAGGTTCTTTTTGAATTATGTTAGAATGTTTAATTTATTATTGAATTGGGGTTTACGTTAATCTTAATGCAATAAAAATTCATAGTTGTTGTTTTTTTAGGGGTCAATTACATAATTTGATATATTTTTTTAAATTAGTCCCCATAAAAATCAGGTGCTATGAAAAATTTTTACAATTTAAAATTGAAGTGGAAAATTGCCATTTTGGTGATTTCTGCCATTGGTATTGGGTCGTTATTTGTGCAATACGACACGACTCCATTGGAGATTTTTGGTTCAGAAGATGATTTGGTTGCCGCTGATGTGGCTTGGTTGCTCACGGCTTCCTGTTTGGTATTGCTGATGACGCCGGGGTTATCCTTCTTTTATGGAGGCATGGTTGGCAAGAAAAACATCATTTCAACCATGCTGCAAAGTTTTGTGGCCTTGGGAGTGATTTCTATTTTGTGGATGGTAGTTGGCTTTGGGCTGGCTTTTGGCGATCCTGTGGGTTTTTTTATTGGTGATACTTACTATGGGGTTATTGGCAACCCCATGTCTTTTTTGTACTTTAATCAAGTTGGTGTGCTACCTCATAGCGAAATCGCCTCCACAATTCCCTTTATTTTGTTCGCATTGTTTCAGCTAAAGTTTGCCATCATTACTCCAGCCATCATCACAGGGTCGTTTGCAGAACGCGTTCGCTTTGTGGCCTACCTGATGTTTATGGTGTTGTTTAGCTTACTGATTTACACACCTCTTTGTCATATGATTTGGCATCCAAATGGTTTGTTGGGCGGTTTTTTTGGAATTGTTGACTTTGCTGGCGGTACGGTTGTGCATATGAGTGCTGGTTTTGCCGCATTGGCGGGCGCCTTATATCTCGGAAAACGCAAAGAACGGCATCACCAGCCCACAAATATTCCCTTTGTGATTTTGGGCACTGGTATGCTTTGGTTTGGATGGTTTGGATTTAACGCGGGGTCTTCTCTCGCTGCTGACGGTAGTGCGACCCTTGCTTTTGCCACTACCACCGGTGCATCCGCCATGGCTATGATGACTTGGTTGTTTTTGGATAAGATCAATGGGCGCAAACTCTCTGCTCTTGGCGCATGTATGGGCGCTGTTGTTGGCTTAGTGGCTATCACACCTGCCGCGGGTTTTGTAACCGTTTCGGAAAGTCTGTTCTTTGGTTTTGTTGCGGCTATCGTTTCCAATTACCTCGCAAACTGGCAGCGTTTAAAGCAACTCGATGATACGCTCGATGTTTTTGCTTGCCATGGCGTCGGCGGAGTTATGGGGATGCTTTTGACCGCGGTTTTTGCGAGAGAAGAAGGAGCGTCATTGCTGCACGGTGGCGGGTGGTCCGTGTTTTTTAGCCACATGGGCGTGCTTCTTCTGGTTTCTGTATTTACATTTTTTGGTTCACTCCTTTTGTATGGGTTGGTCAATCGCTTTATTTCCTTCCGAGTGGATCCGGAAAAAGAGGAATTAGGCCTAGATATTTCTCAGCACGGCGAGTCATAAACAGATTGGTTCTTGCCACAGCAGAAATAAACTGTCGAATGCGCAGTCATTGCGCCCACCTCTTGCGCCAATTCTGCCGCTTTTTTGAAATGCTACATCAAAAAACCCCAACTAAAAATTTTCAAGTTGGGGTTTTTGGTTTTCTATTTCGACTCTAAAAAGGCTATCGGAATCATTACCTCTTCTAGTGATACGCCACCGTGTTGATAGGTGTCGCGGTAATATTTCACATAGTAATTATAATTGTTGGGATACGCGAAGAAGTAGTTGC
>JAIULY010000044.1 GCA_022565875.1 Schleiferiaceae bacterium
ACAGCTATTTTTGTCTTTTCAATAAAAATAATAGCCGTGTCAAGGCCCAAATGCAGCAAGGGATTTTCTATGTGATGAATCGGAATGCCTCGAGCTTTTAATTCTTGACCAAAAAGGGTGTCTTCATGCCCATACTGGGTGAGGTTGTTGTCAAAGCGGATTTGATTGAAGATGGCCTTATTGATTAAAAAATTAAAGGAGCTGTAGTTTTTGTAGGGCGCCTTTATTCGTTGAACTGCTGCAGTGCTTTCCTTGGCGCTGCCATACTCCCAACGCAAGCGTTCTGCATCGTCTTTTGGGGGCGCCGCTTGGTAGATAGTGCCCCCGCACACCACTTGATGTTTAGGAATGCAGGCTACGTAATTGGAAATGAAATTCGGGGATGCCACCGCGGTATCGCCATCTAAAAACAGCAACCAGTCAAACTGACTTTGGTCGGCGAGGTAGTTTCTGTTTGCGCTGCGCCCCACGTGTTGGGTGTTAATCGTGTAATGAACATGCTTCCTGTTGTTTAACGTGTGGTTTTTTTCAGCATGTTCACTCGTGTCACAATTGTCAGAGATGCGTATTTCAAAAGGAATAGCGGCCTCTGTTAACTGTTGGTGAAGCGTAGTAACCAATGCTGTCACGTCCCAATCATAGATGGGTATTAAAACGGAAAGCATTATAAATTCATGATTTTGAAAAGGGTTTCGATTAAAATATCGTGTTTGTTTGCGGATGGATTCGAAGCCCCTTTAATTTTCATATCCCCCTCGCGCAAGAAGCTGAAGGCAAACGACAGACGATTAGCGGGATAAAGTCGCGCAGCTTGCAAGTACTCATCAACAAAATAGGGATTCACTCCCAATTCTCTCGCTAGGTTTGCTGGCGATTTGTCGGTGGCGGCATGCACGAGCAAGAGCTTGCTAAAAAAGCTGTATATCAGTCCTATAGTGAGCTCTGTTGGGTTTTTATTGGGATTGGATTTTTGATACTTCAAAATAGAAAAAACAAGTTTGTGGTTTTTCTTTCCCAACGCCTTTACCAGCTCAAAGTTGTTGTAGTCTTTAGAAATCCCAATGTTTTTTTCAATGACTGCCGCACTAATCTCCCCTCCCTTGGGCACAACAATGGCCAACTTTTCAATTTCCGAGTAAATGCGGGATAAATCGCTACCCACATTTTCAGCAATCAAAGCAGCAGCCTTTGGCGATACTTTAAAGCCTCTGTTTCTTAGTTCGCCCTCGATCCAAGCAGGTACTTGGTTGTCATACAGTTTTTTAAATTCAAAAACAGCTTTTTGCTTTTTTAAGGTCTTTACAAATTTGGTGTTGCCATTTATCTTGCCATATTTGTAACAAAAGATGACCACTGAGGTGCTTTGCGGCTGGTCCAAATACTTGAGGAGTGGTTCTAAGTTTTCAATTTTTTTGAGTTGCGACATACTTTGGCCCTCGCGCACAATCACAACCGTTTTCTCGCTGCCCATGGGGTAGCTCTTGGCTAAATCTATTACATTGAGCACGTTTGCCGTGTCGCCATAGAGTACATGGAGATTAAAGGCCCGCTCATCCTCGGTCAATAGATTTTCCTCAGCAAAATCAGCAATCTTATCTATGTAATAAGGTTCGTCGCCCTGTATTAAGTAGAAAGGTTTGTAATTACTTGACTGTAATTCACTTATAATTTGATTGTATTCATTCATAGCGACTACAAAACAACAAAAAATTGCAATAACCTCTTGCGTTATTTTTTAAAGATTTGATGGGTACTGACCATTATTTAAAGGTGTATTTACTTAGCTGCGCACTGACTTCCCGCACGGGTAACCCAACTACATTGGCATAAGAGCCTTCAATCTTTTCGATGCCTACCCAGCCAATCCATTCTTGTATGCCATACCCTCCGGCCTTGTCAAAAGGTTGATAGGTGTCGACGTAATGGGCGATTTGGTTTGGGGTGAGCTTTCCAAATGTGACTTTGGTGGTTACTGCAAACGAAATTTTCTCCTGTTTAGTAAGCAAGCAAACACCTGAAATGACTTCGTGCGTTTGGCCTGATAAAGCCCTTAGCATGGCAGTTGCTTCCTGGTTGTTTTTCGGTTTGCCCAAACGACGGTTTTGCAACCACACTTCGGTATCAGCGGTAAGTATGATTTCATCGTCCTGCAAATCGATTTCAAAGGGAGCCGCTTTTTGCGCTGCTAAAAATAGCGCGCTTGCTTCTCCTATCAACCCTTCCGGGAGTAGTTCATCGGTAGGTCTTATCCGTACCTCAAAAGGGATTTCTAAAAGGGAGAGCAACTCCTTTCTCCGAGGGGATTGAGAACCTAAAATCAATTGAAAAGCACGCATATTGTGGTGGTTATTGCTGTTTTGTCAACCCACTATGTTGGGATTTTGGCGTTTAGTTTCATGGCCACTGTAAAAACCATAATGGTTAGAATCCCTAAAAACATAATGATTTTCATGAGGTTAGACAATCGGCTGTAATCGGCTTTCACCTTGGCTACTAGGAGTAGATAAACAATTATTAAAAGGGGAACCAAAACGGCCGACAATACATAAATAAACGATAAGCTATCGTGAAGCAGGTTTTTAAATAAGTACCAAATCACACCACCAAGAAGCAGTAGCAACAAGAGGAGTACAACAATTTTGGTAGCCTTCACGCCCATTACAATGGGTAAAGTTTTATAGCCAACGCGATTGTCGCCCTCAAAATCTTCGATATCTTTAATGATTTCGCGAATCCACGTGGTTAAAAAAGCAAAAATGGCATAACCGATAATGACATATGTTACCGGAAGTAAGATGTCTTTGTTTGCGCTATCGATGGCGGGAATGTAGTCGAAGGCAACGATACTGAGCAGCGCAAAAGCAGAAAGAAAGGATATAATCAAGTTGCCAATGATGGGCCTTTTTTTGAAATCGACCGCGTACAACCATAAAAATGCAAGTCCAATGGCGTGTATAAAAGCTAAGTTTGGTTTGCCCAAAGTAAAGGCAACATAAATACCAAGCCCAACTCCGATTATAGAAAGAACGCCAAACAATTGAATGGCTCGTTTTTCTGAAATCGCGTTACCAATCGTTTTGCGATGGGGTTTGTTCACAGAATCGACCTCCTGATCGTAGACATCGTTGATGATGTTGCCTGCCCCTGCAATACAAACAACGGATAAGGTCAGTATGAAATAACTAAAGTTAGTCAGCGCATGCGGAAGGTCTAACTCTACCACGATAAAAAATCGCGGCAAGAAGAAAATAACAGCTAGAAAAAGCAAATTTTGCCAGCGGAGTAACTTTAAATAGTCCATTTGTAGAAGTGTAATTTTGCCTTTGATGGAAACGAATTAGAAAATATCATTTTGATAATCAATCATCTGTTTCATCAGCTTGGCGGATTGTTTTTTGTTTTTGGGTCGCTTTACTCAAGGGCGAAAGTTACAGTAATTTTTTAATTGTACATTTTTGATTGCTGCTATGATGCGTCTAACCACTCCTGTGGTTAGCCAATAGTGTTTGTTGCTGTAGTACTAAGTGATTGATAGCGTTAAATTTATAGTGAAAGGAGCGTACATACGCCAATTTCTAATAGGCTTAATTTTGGCAACATTTGCCGCTGTGCCGACAAGTATGCGTTTGGCAGAAAGGGACTTTTCGTAGGGGGGCAACACAGGAGAAAGTATACCTATTATAACATTCGAGAAAGTTGTTGTTTTTGGCGGAGCAACTCATTAATTAGAGTAGGGTAGCCCGTCTCCAAATAACGCCGATTGCGGCAGAAAGTCACCTGCTTGAGCCGTCTCAATTTTGAGTATTCGATAATTCCTAAAACAAAACTATTTTAGCCGCATACAAAATCGATTATGGCAGCTGTATTTTACGAACGTGTATATTGGGTGGTTCGGCAAATTCCCGAGGGCCGGGTAACGACTTATGGCGCCATTGCCAAAGCTATTTACAGCCCAAAAAGCGCCCGAATGGTTGGCTATGCATTGAATGCCTCCAAAAACAACTCCGATATTCCAGCCCACCGCGTAGTCAATAGAAAGGGATTGCTCACGGGTAAATTTCATTTTGGCGGACAACAAGTTATGCAAGAATTATTGGCTAATGAAGGGGTAGAGGTAGTGGATAACCAAATAAAAGATATCGAACGCTACTTTTGGGACCCCATTCATGAGGTTGATTTAGAGTATCTTTTGGAGAATTTTCAACAAAATGTGGAGAAGTTGTGAAAAGGAAAATAGTCCAATTGATTTTAATCTAAGTTTTTTTTGGAATGTTTGACACCTTAAAACTCCGCATAAATTGAACGCATTTTTTTTTGAATTAGATAAAGACCAAGCAGCAGCGGCACCACAAAATGCATTGGCAGCCGACTCCGCTATTGCTACAGAATCGTGGCATTTGCAATTGAAAAATGAAATGCTTGAGCGCATCTTTGTTTTGCCGCCAACTGAGTTTGCGGTGCTGTGGCAAGAGGTGTCGCAATGGAGTGAGACTACTGTCCTATCCGATATCAAATCGGTAGTTGCATACAGTTTAAGCAAAGCAGCTATTCCAACACAAGAGCGAAATCGCAGCTACTTTATGCATCATGTGCTGCAAGTTATCAAGCACTTAAACCATCCCAAGCTGCTGCCAGTAGTGGCGAGTATCCTCAAGCAACCCACCACCTACTTTGAGTTGTATTTCAATACTTTTCCAGCAGACGGTTTGTTGGAGGCGGTTTTAGCTTGCGCTAATGGTCAGGAGAACAAGCTACTAACCTTTGTAAAGGCCAAAGATGTGCCCCCTAAATCTAAGTATTTATATATTGAGGCTTTTGTGCTTATCGCGATGCAACACAAAACCCCGCACAAGCTTTGGGGTATCCTCGAGAAGTTTTTCAATCAGGCCGAAAGGGTGGCCGATACCGATAGTATACCCAAGGATTTTTTCAACCAAGTAACCAAGTTGATGATAAAGTATCGACTAGAGCATTTTGAATACTACATCCGGCAGCTTTTTATGTTTGGTTTGATCAAACCCGAGCGAATTGGCAGTTTAGAGGTGGTGGTTTCAAAACTAAATGAAAGTTTTGACCTCCGAAATTTAACGGAGTAACACAAATTTCTTGTTCTTTACACTTAGCCATTTAGCAATGCCATGGCAGTAATTTATGTACTTGTTAAATGGATGTGGTAAGTTCCAAGCGTGAGATTAAAAACAAATGCTTTATTTTGCAGGTTTTAAAATGCGATAGCAAAACTAACATCCAATGGCAAAAAATTTAGTGATCGTTGAGTCCCCAGCAAAGGCAAAGACTATAGAAAAGTTTTTAGGTAAAGATTTTAAAGTAGAGTCTAGCTTTGGTCACATTCGCGATTTGGCGAAAAAAGATCTTGGGGTAGACATCAAAAATAAATTCGCTCCCAAATATATTGTCCCAACGGATAAAAAAGACGTCGTCAACAGATTAAAGAAGGAGTTGAGCAAGGCAGAAGTTGTCTGGTTGGCTTCGGATGAGGACCGCGAAGGAGAGGCCATTGCATGGCACTTAGCGGAAACACTTGGTTTGAATCCGCTGACGACCAATCGGATTGTTTTTCATGAGATTACCCAAAAGGCCATCCAACGCGCCATAGAAAATCCTAGAAAAATTGACGACAACCTAGTAAAAGCTCAACAAGCCCGACGCATCTTAGACCGACTAGTGGGATTTGAACTCTCACCAGTATTATGGCGTAAAGTCAAAGGAGGCCTTTCCGCAGGTCGTGTGCAAAGTGTAAGTGTGCGACTCATAGTTGAGCGCGAGCGAGAAATCCAAGCATTCAATACGTCGTCAGCATTTCGGGTGGTTGCGATATTTACCAACAGCAAAGGCCAAGAATTCAAAGCTGAATTGAACAAGCGCTTTGAAACGGAAGAAGCCGCCAATGCCTTTTTGAAATCGTGTATTGCTGCCGATTTTGAAATCACACAATTAGAAAAAAAGCCAGCAAAAAAGAGTCCTGCTGCACCTTTTACAACCTCTACACTACAGCAAGAGGCGTCGAGAAAACTCGGGTTTTCTGTTTCGCAGACCATGTCGGTTGCCCAAAAGTTGTACGAGAGCGGTTTGATAACGTACATGCGTACCGATAGCCTCAACCTTTCTGACGATGCACTCAATGCTGCTCGGAAAGAAATCACCAAGAGCTATGGCGAAGAATTTTCACAAACCCGGAAATTCTCCACAAAGAGCAAAGGCGCTCAAGAGGCGCACGAGGCCATCCGACCTACTTACATGGAAAATCACGAGGCAGGAGCAGATCGGCAACAGCAGCGCTTGTATGATTTAATTTGGAAGCGAACCTTAGCTTCCCAAATGGCGGATGCAAAACTTGAAAGAACCACAGCCGTTATTACCGCCCCGGGCATAAAAGAACAATTTGTAGCCAAAGGCGAAGTGATTGTTTTTGAAGGGTTCTTGAAGGTGTATCTCGAGGGTACCGACGACGATGAGGTAGAGGATAAAAACTCATTGCCCCCATTACAATTAAACGAGCACCCAACGGCAATAGAAATAGACGCTACCGAACGCTTTAGCAAACATCCACCGCGTTATACAGAGGCGAGTTTGGTAAAGAAATTGGAAGAGTTGGGTATCGGCAGACCCTCCACCTATGCACCAACCATTTCAACGATTGTAAAGAGACAATATGTTGAGAAAAGTGATTTAGAAGGTACGGAACGCAAGTATGTAAAGCTTCTTTTGGCTAAAGACGCCATCCAAAAAGAAACACTTACCGAACGCACCGGGGCCGACAAAGGCAAACTCATTCCCACAGATGTGGGTACCTTGGTAACAGACTTTTTGGTGGAACACTTCGGTGATATTCTCGATTACAATTTTACAGCCAACGTAGAAGGTGAGTTTGATGAAATCGCCGATGGTCAAAAGAATTGGGTAGAAATGTTGGAAAATTTCTACACACCGTTTCACCTTATTGTTGAGGATAGCCTAGAAAATGCCGAGAAAGTAAGTGGCGAACGATTGCTAGGTAATGACCCAAAATCGGGGAAACCCATTTTTGCAAAGATTGGAAGATATGGGCCAATGGTGCAAATGGGCGAGACAGAAAGTGAAGAAAAACCGCAGTTTGCCGGTATTCCTAAAAATCAAAGCATCAGTACCATTACGTTAGAAGAGGCGTTGATTTTATTTAAGCTACCAAGAGAAGTTGGAGAGTTTGAGGACAAAAAAATCAAAGCCAGTATTGGGCGTTTTGGACCGTATATTGTTCACGATAAGCTTTTTGTTTCCATCAAGGAAAAAGAAGGAGACGACCCCTATACCATAGAACAAGACAGAGCAATCGAGTTGATTTTGCAAAAGCGCGCAGCGAACAAAGAGCGATTTATTGCGAAGTTTGACGAGGAAGAGCCAGTCATGGAAATTTTAAAGGGGCCTTATGGTCCTTATATTAAGGTAGGGCGGAAAAATTATAAAATAGCTAAAGACGTTGATCCAAGCACGCTAGATAGAGCGGCTTGTTTGGCCATCATTGAAGAGTCGGGCAAAACACCGCCAAAGAAAAAAGCGGCACCAAAAAAAGCTACGGCGAGCAAAGCAAAGAAAACCACTACTACTCGAAAAAAGAAAGCGTAAATGTTAGAAGAAGTTCTCGCGCCAGTTTCGGGTGCTTTGCTAGAAAACTTGCGGAGCCAATCCGAAACAACCTTAGTACATCAAGTGCTTTTTCACGAAGAACTGAGTGGTATACCTGATTTATCCGCCGTGAAAGTGGCGCTGATTGGCGTACTTGAGGACCGAGGCAGTGTCCGAAACAAAGACGCTGCGTTGGCTTCAGATGCCATTCGGCAAGAGCTGTACAACTTGCAAAGTGGCAATTGGCCTGCTGGAATAGCGGATATGGGCAATATCTTTCAAGGAGAAACGGTAAACGACACCTATTTTGCGCTGCAAGAGGTAGCTGTTCATTTATTGCAACGAGGAATCATCCTAGTAATTCTAGGCGGTAGTCAAGATTTGACCTACCCCAATTACAGAGCCTATGATCGGTTGGAGCAGATGGTCAATTTGGTAAGCATCGACAAGGAGTTTGATCTAGGCAGGCATTTGGACCAACTTACAGATGACAATTACTTGAGTCATATTGTACTCAATCAGCCCTACAATCTCTTCAACTTCGCCAATATTGGTTATCAAACCTTTTTTGTACACCAAGACGAATTGGATTTGATGGAGCGCATGTATTTTGAAACACATCGCCTAGGAGCGCTCAAAGCCGATTTTAAAGAGTTTGAGCCCATAGTTCGCGATGCGGATATCATTAGTTTTGATATGACTTCAGTGAAGTACAGTGAGAATCCTGGCGTAAACAAAGGAGTACCTAACGGTTTCGATGGAATGGAGGCGTGCGCATTAGCACGCTACAGTGGGTTGAGCGATAAAGTGTCCAGTTTTGGTATCTATAATTACAACCCAAGTTTGGATACATTTAATCAAACGAGTCAGCTAATTGCTCAAATGTTGTGGTATTTTGTGGAAGGTGTTTTCAATAGAAAGGGAGATTACCCCTTTGCGAGTAAGAAAGTGTACACAAAATTTACGGTATTAATTGAGGATGGAAGCCTAGAAATGGTATTTTATAAGAGTCCTAAAAGCAATAGATGGTGGATAGAAGTACCGGGAAATAACATCAGTGAAGCGCGTAACAGACTGATTCCATGTAGTTATGAAGATTACTTGCAAGCCTGTGACCAACTCATTCCGAACAGGTGGTGGAAAGCGAGGCAACGCGGTTTGTAAAATGTATTTGTTTTTCTCGATAAGATTACTTTATCTTTGGACTTTGGCTTCGGCTGGTATTTTTGCGCTTGATTTAATGAAAAAGAAACCGTGAATTTACCTCCTTCAAAATAAAAAAATAGAACACAGCAAAAAAGCTCATATGAAGAGAATTGCTACTTGGTCACTGTTATTAGTTTCCTTTTATGTATTCGGGCAACAAGACGCTCAATTCACACAGTTTTGGAATCAACGTTTGTTTTATAACCCTGCTGTCGCAGGTAGCGAGAACGCTATTTGTTTTAATTCAGGGATTCGCACCCAATGGACTGGATTCGAGGGAGCACCTAATACAGTAAATTTGACGGCAAGTATTCCTGTTTCCATTTTAAAAGGTGGTATTGGGGTGAGATTAGAAAGAGATGAGGTGGGATTTTTTCAAGACAATGCTGTTGGAATTAGTTATGCTTACCAGCATCGATTTGTGAATGGAGCATCCCTAGGAGTAGGAGTAGGTGTAGATTTAAGGTCTAAAGGTATCGGCGGAGGAAGTTGGCTTCCGCCAGAATCTGCAAACGATCCAAGTCTCTTTCAGTTAAACAACAATACTGATATGATGACTGATATGAGTTTTGGGGTTTATTACAGATCAGAAAAAATGTGGTTAAGTTTATCATCCACACGTTTATTACAATCTCTAGGGGTTTTTAATAATTTGCAGGAAGGTACCACACTGTTTTCTAACTCACGACATTTCTATTTAATGGGAGGATATGATTTCCCCATTGAAAACACCTCTTTTGTTGTAACCCCTCAGTTCCTATTGAAGACCGATATCAATTCTCCAGTAGCCGTTGACATAAATACTATGGTCACATACAATAATCAAATCTGGGGTGGCGTTACTTACAGGCATCAGGACGCCCTTGCAATTATCGCGGGTTACAACATTACCAACGATTTTAGACTAGGATATTCTTACGATATAACCACCTCAGCCATATCAGCATACAGCGGAGGTAGTCACGAAATATTTGCACGTTACTGTTTTACGATAGAAATTCCACCACGTGAAAAAGGTTATTACCGTAACGTTAGATTTTTGTAATATAGCCGCTTGAAAAAATTAAATACAACACATTGAAACCAACTCGTAATTTCGACAACATGAGACAGCTTGTCATTTGGATTTTAGCCATCGGCTTTTTAGCCGCATGTAGCAGTTCGGATCATGGAGAATTGGTGGGGGTGAAGAACCGTCCCGACTGGTATCCATCTGAACCTTATGGTATGGTGTACATTCCACACGGGTCATATAATATGGGTAACTCTGATCAGGATGTACCGTATGTAATGACATCGCCCACCAAAACGGTTTCTGTAATGTCCTTTTACATGGATCAAACAGAAATCACCAATAATGAATACAGACAATTTGTTTATTGGGTGCGCGACTCGATTTTCCGCTACAGATTGGGAGAAGCTATGGTTCCCGAGTATGAGTTTGTAGACTATGCCGATATGGCACAGCCTAACTTCTATCAGGAATACGTAGCTATGAACTATCCCGATAGTATGCAGAAATTCATTGATTGGACAAAATATTTGGAGTGGGATACGGAGAGATACCCAGACGAAGAGTACACAGAGGTGGTGGAAGGAATGTATTTACCTCCAGAGGAGCAATTCATGAATGAGCGCATGATAGATGCCCGTCAGTTAAACTATGTTTATTTTTGGATAAACAAACAGAAAGCTGCGAAAAAGTCCAATCGCGTAATTTTTGATTACGAAGATGAAGACAATGACGGCAAATCGTTCTCGTATCGTGATTATATCAAGAACAGTCAGGAGACTTCAGATAGAAGTTCATTCTTTGAGCGTTCTGTTATCAATGTGTATCCGGATACTTTGGTCTGGTTAGCTGATTTCACCTACAGTTTTAATGAGCCGATGCACGACATGTATTTTTGGCATCCTGCTTACGACGATTACCCCGTTGTTGGTGTGAATTGGAAGCAAGCCATGGCGTTTGCTAACTGGAGATCCAAGTACCGCAAAGATTATTTGCGTTCGAATAAAGAAATGGAAGAACAAGACTTCCGTTTGCCAACAGAAGCAGAATGGGAGTACGCAGCTAGAGGTGGCGCAAGTTTGTTGCCTTACCCTTGGGGTGGACCTTATGTTACCAATAGCTCTGGATGTTACTTGGCAAACTTTAAACCTGTTCGTGGTAACTTAGTTGCAGATGGTGGATTTTATACCGTGAAGGCAACAGCCTACAGTCCTAATGGATTTAACTTGTATTGTATGGCGGGTAACGTAGCCGAATGGACAAGTACAGCATTTGAAAACGCATCGTATTATTACGTGAGTGACATCAGTCCAGACTTTCAGTATAACGCTGATGAGTTTGATGATGAAACATTGAAGAGAAAAGTAATTCGTGGGGGAAGTTGGAAGGATATAGCCTCGTACTTGCAAGTGAGTACAAGAGACTATGAATACCAAGATACATCGAAAAGCTACATAGGCTTCCGTTGTGTGCAATCGTTCCTAGGAAGAGACTTAGCGGATTTTTAATTGTAAACCTAAATTTTAATTTTTAATTTCATTTTTACTATGGCTTTGATTGATGTAAATGGAAAGCGTTTTAAGGGCTTTATGGCCAAGTTGTACGGTATCGGTGCTGCGATTGTAATTACCGGTGCGATGTTCAAAATTCTTCACTGGCCAGGTGCCGACATCATGCTTGTTGTTGGATTATCTACGGAAGCTGTTATCTTCTTGTTCTCAGCCTTTGAAAAGCCTGCGGCAGAATATGATTGGTCTCTTGTTTATCCAGAATTAGCCGGTCTTGAAGATCCAGATGCCGACAGACGCTATGCTAGTATTGGTGGCGGCGCTTCAAACCAATTGACGCCAACACAGGAATTGGACAACATGTTGTCTGAAGCCAAAATTGACGGAGAATTGATGCAAAGTCTTGGTGACGGTCTTCGCAGATTGAGCGATTCAGCTGAAAAGTTAAATGAAACAGTTGATGCTGCTGCCGCTACCTCTGAGTACTCAACGCAATTGATGGCCGCAAGCAAAAACATGGAGTCGTTGAATGCGCTGTATGCTGTTCAATTGGAAAACAGTGCGAACCAAGTCGAGTTGCAAAACCGTGTCATGGAAAAGTTGAATGCTTCTATGGATGATTCAGATAAATTGACTTCTGAAATCTCAACCATGTTGAAGAATGTGTCTAACTTGAATCAGGTCTATGG
This sequence comes from Schleiferiaceae bacterium, assembly GCA_022565875.1. Taxonomy (GTDB): domain Bacteria; phylum Bacteroidota; class Bacteroidia; order Flavobacteriales; family Schleiferiaceae; genus JAIULY01. Next base: position 12,039 of record JAIULY010000044.1, read on the forward strand.
TGGAATGCTTACAGCTATGACAGGCAATCGTGCCTAATTTCCAAATCAAAATTATTTAAACCCTTTAGTTAAAATAAGAAATGGCAGGAGGAAAACTTAGCCCAAGACAGAAAATGATCAACATGATGTACTTGGTGTTGACTGCGCTGCTCGCCCTAAACGTATCAAGAGAAATCTTAGATGCAATCGACCGGTTGGACGATGGGTTGAACAGAACAATTAGCACAGTAGATCAGAAAAATCAAGCGATATACATGCAGTTCGAAGCTGCAGCAGCTGAGAATAAAGAAAAGGCTGGACCTTGGAGAGATAAAGCTCTTGAGGTAAAAGCTGAATCTGATAGAATGTTTCAGTACGTCGAAAGTGTGAAACAACAAGTTGTTGAAGCTGCTGGCGGTCGCGATGAAAAATCAGGTAAACTTACAAAAGCGGACAATACTTCCATAGCCCAAAACTACTTGGTTTCTCCAAAAGAAACAGGTGGTAAGGGTTTGGGTGCAGATTTGCGAAATGAGTTGTCCAAACACAGAGAATTTTTACTGAAGTATGTTAGTGACAATGAAGTGTTGACCACAATGGTTTCAACAGCATTGTCCACTGAAAAGGAAAAAATGGAATCTTCTGACTTGCCTGTGAATTGGGAGGTTGCTAAATTTGGAGAATTCCCGCTCGCTGCTGTTGTGGCATTCTTGACTGAAATTCAATCAAATATCCGCAACATGGAGTCACAAACGATTGAATATTTACAAATTAACATTGGTAAAGCTGATTTAAAATTTACGGATGTTAAGGCATTAACACTTCCTAGATCCACTTATGTAAATCAGGGTGATGTTTTTGAAGCGGATATCATGCTAGCAGCATATGATGCCACTCAAACACCTGGTGTTATTGTCAATGGTAAAGAGTTGCCTGCTGAGAATATCAAAGATGGTATTGCAACTGTTCGTATTCCAGCTAGTTCAGTTGGTGAGCAAAAGTGGGGCGGTATCATTAATATTCGTCAGAATGGCCAGGATATTCCGTTTGAATTTAGTGGCACCTATACTGTAGCACCGCCTTCAGTGGTTATATCTCCTACAGCGATGAATGTTTTCTATCGTGGCGTGGATAACCCCATTGAAATTAGCGTACCTGGTGTAGATCCTTCAAAAATCTCTGCTTCAGGTCCAGGTATCAAGAAAGTTGGTAATGGCTACATCGCTGATGTGACATCTGTTTCAGGTCTTGAAATGGAAGTTAACGTAACTGTACAAGGAGAAGACGGTAGACCAAAGCCAGCTGGGAAGAAAAAGTTCCGTATCAAAGGATTGCCACCACCCACAGGTAAAATTTATAACCGAGCAGGAGGTACTTTTTCGGCTTCTGCTGTTTCGAATGCTACTATTCTAGCTGTTTATGATGATTTTCCGTTCGACTTGAATTTAGAAGTAACATCTTTTGATGTAGCCATTCCGGGTTCTCCTCCTATCACGGTAAGAGGGAATAAAATGGATGGTAACACCAGAGATAGAATTCAACGTTTGAGACCAAACTCTACATTGACAATTAGAAATATCAAGGCTAAAGGTCCAAAAGGACCTGTAACAGCACAAGTTTCTCCTATTGTAATCGATATTAATTAAGGTATTGGTATGAAAGTATTCGCGAAAATAGTAAGTGCAAGCGCATTAAGTCTTATTGCCTTTGGGCAGTTTGATGTCGCAGCACAATCTGCTGAAACTGGTCTAGCACCACAAGACGATGGCATCATTCTTACCCCTCCTATGCATTATAAAAATGCAAGAGTGGTGGAATATCCTTTCCTGCGTGAGTCTGACCTGATGTGGAAAACCCGTCATTGGGAGCGAATTGATATTCGCGAAAAACTCAACCACCCTTTGTTCTATCCTATTGTGTCCATTCCAGATAGAAAACCGTTGTTTGACGTTTTAATTGATGCCATCCTTTTGGACGGTACAATCACAGAGGTCTTTGACGACGATCGCTTTCAGTTTGCGCTTTCGGATGATGAGATTCGAACTCGAATATCAAAAATAGATACAATTTTCAATCCAGATGATCCAACGATGATCGATTTGATTGATACGTTGACTATTAAAGCTCCGAATGTTGTTGAATATCAAATCAAAAGTGATTGGTTTTTTGACAAGCAAAGAGGTGAGTTGAAAAACCGTATTATTGGACTTTCACCTGTTGTGCGTGACGCTAAGAACAAAAGCGAAACTTACAATTTGTTTTGGATTTGGTTTCCAGATGCACGCTTTACATTAGCGACAAACATTGCTTATAATGAACACAACAACATGGTGCGTCTTTCATTTGATGAGATTTTTCACTTGAGAAAGTTCAGTTCAGTTATCATTAAGGAAGACAATGTATTTGATAGGGCGATTAAAGATTACAAACGCAATAATGCCATGGAGCAGCTTTTAGAAGCCCAACGCATTAAAGAGAATCTCCGAAATTTCGAACACGATCTTTGGGAATTCTAAATTAACTTTTACTGCCGGGTTTATCCCGGCAGTTTTTTTTACAGCAATGAATAATTTACCACTGCTTATCATCGGTCAAGGAATTGCGGGCACCGTTTTAGCCGCATCCTTGCAACAACGAGGTATTCCTTTTGTCATCGTGAACCAATCGCGAAATGAAACTGCGTCCAAGGTGGCTTCAGGGCTTTACAATCCTATTGTTCTCAAACGCATGAAACCTGTATGGAATGCTGCGGCAATGATAGAAGCACTCTATCCTTTTTATGATTATTGTGAGACTATTTCTGGATGTAAATTTCATTATACCAACAAAGTTATACGGGTTTTTAAGAGTGTTAAAGAACAAAACGATTGGCATGCTATAGCCTCAAGTGAGACCTTTGGTCACCATTTGAATCCTGATGTTCAATTTGATGCCATTGAAGGCATTGAAACGCCTTACGGTTTTGGCGAGGTCATTAACTCGGGACGTATAGATACCGAGTTGTTTTTGAGTGCCATGCGGTCACACTGGTTAGAGACAGGGAATTATGTTGAGGCTCCTTTTCATTACACGGACTTAGAAGTTAACGAAAATGAAGTCCATTGGCAGGGAACAACATACCAGCGTATTGTATTTTGTGAGGGGTATCGTTGTCAATTGCATAACCCATTTTTTAAAGAGTTGCCCTTTGCGGCTACTAAGGGAGAGGTTATGCAAGTAGTTCCTCAAGATTCGGAATGGGAACTTCGGTACATAGTTAATGGTGGTGTATTTATTATGCCTTTGCCTAACCAAGAATTTAAAGTGGGCGCTACCTATGCTTGGGATACTTTTGACGAGGGGCCCACTAAAGAGGCATTGCAGGAACTTGAGCAAAAGTTTCAAGAAATTACCCATTTACCCGTAACAATTACAGGACATCGTGCAGGTATTCGTCCCACTGTCCGCGATAGGAGGCCCTTATTGGGTTGGCATCCGGTTCACCGCAAGGTTGGGATATTTAATGGATTAGGCTCAAGAGGGATTTTGATGGCGCCGTGGTTAGCTACAGTCTTTGTTGAGGCCATGCAAAATGACACAGCCTTGCCGAAAGAACTTGATATCAATCGCTTTACTTTTTAGCGTCCGGATTGTATTTTACAAAGAGATTTAACCAAGTAGCTCTTGAAAGGCGGAACAGGTAAGGAGCCACAAGAACTAGCGTGACACCTAAAGCGATTACAATCCCAACAATATCCAAGTTGAAGATGTACTTTCCTAAAATAAAAACCGCCACAAAAATGGCTACCGTGTACCCATAGCTAACGTACATCGAACCATAGTAAAAACTCGGTTCAGGATTATAATCACAGCCGCAAACAGCACATTCTTTGTGCATGTTGCCCATTTCTGATAGTTTGTATGGGTTTTTTGTCACAAATAGGTCACCTTCATTACATTGAGGGCATTTAAATTTAAATATACTGTAGAGCTTGCTTCCTTTGCCAATCATGCATTTTACTTATAGAAATTCTCGTCAAAGATACGGTAGCCAATTCAACTGCAAGCGTTACTTTTGTCACCTATGTTTGCACTCAATAAAGTTTCACTTTCCTTTAGTGGAACGCCCCTTTTCAAGGATATTTCATTTTTAGTAAATCCCGGAGAACGAATAGGTTTGACAGGGAAAAATGGAGCAGGTAAATCTACACTGCTCAAATTGATGTCTGGTAAATTGCAACCGGAATCAGGTCAAATCTCCAAGCCTGCCGATTTCCGTTTGGGCTATTTGAGCCAGGATTTGCACTTGCGCAAGGATAACACCGTAAGACAAGAGGCAGCCTCGGCCTTTGTAGAACTCCAATCGTTGCAGCAAAAGATAGATTATATTAACGAGCAACTTATTGTTCGAACCGATTACGAGACCGATAGTTACTTGAAATTAATTGAAGACTTGAATGAGTTTTCGGAGCGTTTTCAGATGCTAGGAGGTTATACCTATGAGGCTGACATCGAACGCGTCCTTGGAGGGTTAGGATTTAAATTAGAAGATTTAGACCAATCACTGAGTACTTTTAGTGGAGGCTGGCAAATGCGCGTTGAATTGGCTAAGATTCTGCTTCAGAAGAACAATTTGCTGTTGTTAGATGAGCCCACTAATCACTTGGATATCGAATCCATCATGTGGTTAGAAAATTTTTTGGTATCAGAGAACGCAGCAGTGATTTTAGTTTCGCATGACCGCGCCTTCCTCGATGCGGTTACCAGTAGAACCATTGAAGTGGCCAACGGTAAAGCCTACGACTTCCCGGCGCCATATTCTAGGTATGTAATCTTGCGAAATGAAATGCGTGAACAACAATTGCAAACACGCAAGAATCAAGAAAAAGAAATAAAAGAAACCGAGAAACTGATAGATCGTTTTAGAGCCAAGGCGTCGAAAGCATCATTTGCCCAAAGTTTGATAAAACGATTGGATAAAATGGAGCTTATAGAAGTAGATGAAATGGAGTCTGCTCAGATGCGATTTCGTTTTCCCCCGTCTCCACGCTCGGGTAAAGTTGTTGTAGAAGCCACAAACATTCATAAGTCCTTCGGAGATAATCATGTGCTGAAAGGAATCGACTTTCTGATTTCAAGAGGAGACCGAGTCGCCTTTGTTGGTCAGAACGGGCAAGGGAAGTCTACCTTTTTGAAAATATTGATCAATCAACTAGAGGCACAGGGAGCTGTAGTTATGGGGCACCAAGTTCATTTGGGTTACTACGCGCAAAATCAAGCCGATGACATGAATGGAGAGAAGTCGGTTTTAGATACATTATTAGATATTGCCAATGAGGAGACACGCCCAAGAGTTCGGAATTTATTGGGTAGTTTTCTTTTTAGCGGAGAAGATGTAGAAAAGAAGGTAAAGGTTTTAAGTGGTGGTGAAAAAGGTCGATTGGCGTTGTGTAAGCTGTTACTTCAACCCATCAACCTATTGGTGATGGATGAACCTACCAATCACCTGGATATGCAATCAAAGGAGGTACTTAAGGAAGCCTTGATGCAATATGACGGAACTCTAGTTTTGGTAAGCCACGATAGAGATTTTCTACAGGGGTTAACCGATAAAGTTTACAATTTTAAAGCAGGAAGAATCAAAGAGCATCTGGGTGACATCAAAAGCTTCCTCGCGAGTTTAAAATTAGAGACCTTTAGGGAGTTTGAGGCGCAAAAAGCAGCAAAAGCAGCCACGGCACAAGTTACCGTTAAGCAACCTGTTGA
>JAIULY010000045.1 GCA_022565875.1 Schleiferiaceae bacterium
ATTTGTTCCTCTTCTGTAATCGAGCAATCTGTCCATGCATTACCCAAATACGTTGCAGTCGTATCATGAATCGAGAGGAGCCCCTCCTCCTGCGCGATACCAACAAGAAGTGCAGTAAGGGTCTTTCCAGCTGAAGCCCATTGCCAAGGCGAAAATTGTGTGTGCCCACCAAAGTACCTTTCCAATACGATTTTACCATCTTGAAGAACTATGAAAGCCTTGGTGTTATTGGCATCTAAAAAGCGATACAGACTATCTACCCGCTCTGTACACCAACCCAATTGCTGAGGAGCTGCCGTATCCCAATTCAAACTGTTTGTTGGCGGGAAGTACAAAGTTTGTGTAAACCCCAATGTGGAGAACAGACAAGGAATAAGGAAGACCAGCCAATACTTCATTTGCTTTGTTGCTTTATCAATTTTGGATTTTACTAATGGATTTTAAAACTTTTCCAAATGTATGAAGAAACAAGGCCTATTCAGATTGTAAAATATTAAAAAACAAGCCTAAAAAACTTGAGCAGCAATGGCACGAATATTTTCTGATTTGCCCATGGAGTAATAATGCAAACACGGAACACCGCTGGCGATGAGCTCTTTGGATTGTTGCACGCACCATTCGATTCCGACTTGCTTTACCGCTTCATTGTCTTTGCAATGTATTACAGCGGCGACCAAATCATCGGGGATGTCCACGTGAAAACGGTGGGGGAGTAGCGACAGTTGTTTTTTCCCAGCTAGGGGTTTTAATCCGGGTATAATGGGTACGTTGATTCCCGACTGTTTACATTTTTCAACAAACTCAAAATACTTGTTATTGTCGAAAAACAATTGTGTCACAATATAATCAGCGCCTGCGTCTACTTTTGCTTTTAGTTGTTGAATATCGGTATTCAAGCTAGGTGCTTCAAAGTGCTTTTCCGGATAGCCAGCCACACCAATGCAAAAGTTGGTCGCAGTTTGGTTCTGTAACTCTTCGTCTAAATACTTGCCCTGATTGAGGTTGACAATCTGTTCCACCAAATCCAACGCGTAGTTATTGCCATTGACCTCCGGTACAAAATACGTTTCGTTTTTCATGCTATCACCCCTGAGCGCCAAAATGTTGTCGATACCCAGAAAATCGAGGTCAATGAGTACATTTTCGGTGTCTTCTTTGGTGAATCCGCCGCAAAGTAAATGCGGCACCGCATCGATTTTGTATCGGTTCATGATGGCGGCACAAATACCCACTGTACCGGGGCGCTTGCGAATGGTTTTTTCCTCTAAGTATCCGTTGGGCATTCTCTTGTAAACGACCTCTTCTCGGTGATAGGTCACATCGATAAAAGGCGGTTTGAATTCCATCAGGGGATCGATGTTTTCAAAAATAGTTTGAATGGTTTGCCCCTTTAATGGCGGCAGTATTTCAAAAGAAAACAGGGTTTCTTTGGCGTTGCTAATATGTTCTGTTACTTTCATCGTTTTAATAATTGAGATTGGGTTGTAACCACTTTTCAGCAGTTTCTACTGTAATGCCTTTTCGTTTGGCATAGTCGATAACTTGGTCTTTTGCAATTTTTCCTAAGCCAAAATACTTGCTTTCGGGATGTGCAAAATAGTAACCAGATACCGATGCTGCTGGCGTCATGGCGAGGCTTTCTGTCAAATCCATTCCTATTTTCTCTCGTGCCCCGAGTAGTTTAAAAATGGTGGTCTTTTCAAGGTGATCGGGACAAGCAGGGTACCCTGGGGCAGGGCGTATGCCTTGATAGCGTTCTTTAATCAGAGCGTCGTTGCTCAGGTTTTCGTCATGAGCGTATCCCCAATAGTCTTTGCGTATGCGCTCGTGTAGTTTTTCAGCGAAGGCTTCTGCCAATCGATCTGCCAATGCTTTTACCATTATGGCGTTGTAGTCGTCGTGCTGTTGCTCATAGCGCGAAACAATGGCGTCGAGCCCCAAGCCAGCTGTCACAGCAAAAGCTCCGATGTAATCGGTGACACCACTCTCTTTCGGGGCTATAAAATCGGCTAACGCCAACTGCGGTGCCTGTGCGGCTTTCTCGGTTTGCTGTCTCAATGTGTGAAATGTAGCTATTGGTGATGCATTCTCTACGCTTAACACTTGTATGTCGTCTTCGTTCACGCGGTTAGCAGGCCAAATGCCATATACTGCTGCAGCACGCAATGCGCGATTGCGAATCAACTCAGTGAGTTTCATGCGGGCATCGTCGTAGAGCTTCTGCGCACTCTCTCCTACCACTTCGTCTTTCAAAATCTTGGGAAACTTACCATGCAATTCCCAAGTTTGGAAAAACGGTGTCCAATCAATGTAGTCGACGAGCTCACTCAATGGGAAATCTGCAATAACATGCACGCCGAGTTTGTTGGGTGTTTTTATGGTTGCTGCTGAAAACTCAAGGACGGGACGCTTCTCTCGCGCTTCTTCTAGGTGAACTGTTTTTTTACTGATGTTTCGATTTAAATAACCCTCTCTAACTTTTTTATAATCAGCTAATATATTTTGATGGAAAGCTTCTCGATGCTCATCAGAAAGTAGTTGTTGTGCCACTGGAACGCATCGCGAAGCATCTAAAACATGCACCACTGGCGCATGGTAGTGCTCGACAATTTTTACCGCGGTATGCGCGCGCGATGTGGTGGCGCCTCCAATCAATAGCGGAATGTCAAATTGCTGTCGCTCCATTTCTTTGGCGACATGCACCATTTCATCCAGAGAGGGAGTTATCAATCCACTTAATCCTATTGCATCTACGTCGTGTTCGCGCGCTGCTTGCAGTATTTTTTCTGCTGGCACCATTACGCCTAAGTCAATGACTTCAAAGTTATTACAAGCCAAAACTACACTTACGATATTTTTGCCAATATCGTGCACATCGCCTTTTACTGTGGCCATTAGTATTCTACCTTTGGTGCGTTTTTCAGCCACCCCGGCGCGCTGCATTTGTTTTTTTTCTTCTTCCATGTAGGGCAGGAGGTACGCAACGGCTTTCTTCATCACGCGGGCACTTTTCACCACCTGTGGCAAAAACATTTTACCACTGCCAAATAAATCGCCTACCACATTCATACCGTCCATCAATGGGCCTTCTATTACATGCAGGGGGCGGTCGTACTGTTGTCGGGCCTCTTCTGTATCCTCCTCGATAAATTCCATGATGCCCTTTACCAAGCTGTAGCTCAATCGGTCTTGAACAGGCTTTTCGCGCCACTCGAGATTTTTGCCTTCTTTTTTCTCTTTGGTTTGTAGCGTTTCGGCAAATTCTAACAGGCGCTCGGTGGCGTCTTCTCTGCGGTCAAGAAGCACATCTTCAACGTGCTCTAGCAGGTCTTTGGGTATTTCTTCATAGACCTCTAATTGGGCTGGATTTACGATACCCATTGTCAAACCGTGTTGTATGCCGTGATACAAAAAACTGGCGTGCATGGCTTCCCGCACACGGTCGTTGCCTCGAAAACTAAAGGAGACATTGCTCACGCCGCCGCTAACATGGGCGTGGGGCAGGTTTTCGCGAATCCATTGCGTGGCTCGAAAGAAGTCTAAGGCATTCTGGCGGTGCTCTTCCATACCCGTCCCGACGGGGAAAATATTCGGGTCAAAAATGATGTCTTGAGGTGGAAACTGCAAGCGTTGGGTGAGTAAATCATAGGAGCGTTTGCAGATTTCAATGCGCCGTTCATAACTATCCGCCTGCCCGTTTTCGTCAAACGCCATTACAATCACCGCGGCGCCAAACCGTCTAATGATTTTTGCTTGTTGTAAAAAATTGGTTTCGCCTTCCTTTAGACTAATGGAATTTACTACTGCTTTCCCTTGAACGCACTTCAAGCCGGCCTCTAGAATTTCCCATTTAGAGGAGTCAATCATGATGGGAATGCGAGAAATGTCTGGTTCAGCTGCGATTAGGTTCAAAAAAGTCACCATTGCGGCTTTGCCATCGAGCATGCCTTCATCCATGTTGACGTCTAAAATTTGAGCGCCGCCTTCTACTTGTTCACGGGCCACCTCAAGCGCCGCATCGTAGTTGTTTTCCTTTATCAATCGCAGAAATTTCCGAGAACCGGTAACATTGCAGCGTTCGCCAACATTTACAAAATTGGTGTTTGGCCCTACTTCTAAAGGCTCAAGACCAGAGAGTTTAAGTGTGTTCTTCATGGTGTCAGTTGGCTAGGTTTGCTTGTGGAATGCGCGGGGTGTATTGCGCGGCTACATCAGCAATAGCTCTGATGTGATCTGGCGTAGTGCCGCAGCAGCCCCCTATGATGTTTATCAAACCCAACTCGAGGTACTCGCGAATCTGTGCCTGCATTTGTTCGGCTGTTTCGTCGTATTGCCCAAACGCATTGGGCAAACCCGCATTGGGATAAGCGCTAATGCAAAAGTCACTTTTCTGGGATAAGGTTTGTAAATAGGGCAACAGTTGAGACGCACCCAATGCACAATTGAGACCGACACTCAGCAAGGGCATATGGCTCACGCTAATCAAAAAGGCTTCAGTGGTTTGGCCACTTAACGTGCGCCCACTAGCATCGGTGATTGTGCCACTGACCATTACGGGGTATCGCTGGCCGCGTTCTTCAAATAGTTCGTCTATGGCGTACAAAGCCGCTTTGGCGTTGAGGGTGTCGAATATGGTTTCTACTAATAAAATATCAGCACCGCCATCTAGTAATGCCCCAGCTTGTTGCTTGTAGGCGGCAGCTAATTCATCAAAAGTGATGGCGCGATACCCCGGGTTGTTTACATCTGGACTCAACGAGGCGGTTCGGTTGGTGGGGCCCATGGCGCCAGCCACAAATCGCGGTTTGTTTGGGGTTTGAGTAGTTACCTCGTCTGCCGCAGCGCGCGCCAAACGTGCCGACTCAAAGTTGAGTTCGTACACCAAATCCTCCATTTTGTAATCGGCCATGGCTATGGTGGTGCCACTAAACGTATTGGTTTCTACAATGTCTGCGCCAGCCTCTAGGTAGGCTTTGTGTATGGCTTTAATAATATCGGGTCGGGTTAAAGAAAGTAAATCATTATTGCCCTTAAGAGAATGCGGGTAGTCTTTGAAGCGTTCCCCGCGATAATCGTCCTCCTCCAATTGGTACCGCTGAATCATGGTGCCCATAGCACCGTCCAATACCAGTATCCGTTCCTTCAGTAAATCGTAAATCTTGTGTGGCATCTTTCGCAATTAAAAATATAACACCGCGAAAGTTCTAGAGGAGTGGCATAGCCTATCTCTTATCTTTGCCAAAATTGGCTGGGATGTAGCACCGTTCCTGTTGGAGGTTGCTAAGACGTCTTTGGGCCCATTCCCTCAGTCTTTCGCGATAAGTAAGGCGCAAAAATAAGCGCCAGCAGTTAGACTGACAAGGTTTTGCAATTATTTTTTTTGGACGCAGTCACGCAAAGGCCGCCGCCCGCTTTGCAAAAATTTATTTAGGGCTTCCCAGACAAGTGTCGAAATGTTGAGTGTTTTTTAATACATGCAGAAAGTACTGGTGTCCAGCGAAATTTACGGAAATGTTTGTGTTTGGCAGAAAGTGACTTTTCGGAGGGGACTCAAAGTTTCGATTCGTTCATGCGGATAGCTCGGTTATTTGTCAATTGTTCGCAATGCCTTTTTTATGATGTAATGGGTCGCTGGTGTATCACTTTCGGTGCTCCAGCGCGCACAGAGGTTTCTCACGAAATCGGGTTGGGTTTTGCTGGCGTCATTCAACCAATTGCCCACACTATCGCGTACATACTTTGCAGGGTCAGCTTTTAGGGGGTCTAAAATTTGTAAACCTAATTCAGGCTGGTCTTTAAGTGCTTGAATGTGTTGGCACCAAACACCGCGTGGACGTGTCGATTCGCTGGCAAAACGCCTTATGTTTTCATTTGCGTGATTTGTCCAATCGGACAAAATCTGGAGGCTCTCTTCTAGATGTTGAGCGATAGCTTTTCGCAGGGCTAACCAAGCGACTTCACGAACGCCAAAGTGGGCATCTGATGCAGCTGGTTGTATTTGTAAAAGTTTCTGTTGGATATTCAGCGAAGTGTCGGCATGGATAGCATAAGGTATCCAACAGCGAACAGCATCCGAGCGATGCGTGGCAAGCAGGGTCAAAAACTCGTTGTCCTGCTTTTTTGTTGCTTCTTTGAAAAGACCTGTACCAATAGCCTCATAAACAGTTGTAATCGTTTCTTTTTTTAAAAGATCAATCCGTGCCACTATGGCTTTTAGATAGTGCTCTTTGTTGTGCTGTTGCAAGACGTTTTTGAGTAATTCTCGTTGGTCAATCGCCAGCCATTCCACAAGATTTGCTGTTTCTATTTCACCATGATGGAGTTGTTTCAAAATTTCTGTTGGAATCTCTTTTATTGATTTAGATCCTTTTCGTGTAGTAGCTTTCATTATCAAATTTGTTCGTTGGTTGCTTTGGCAAAACAACAAAAATTTGTCAATGAGTAATCCGCGCAAACTTTTCTTTTTCATGAGATAAAGTCATGCGTTGTTATTATAATCTGTAGCATGTGAAACAACATGCCAAAAGAAAATGGTTACATTTCGCATCTGCGAATATTTCGGGGTTTCCATTGCGCTGCCGAGGATTGCGCATTATCTCAAACTATGACATTCTGATATTGCACAGCCGAAGAAAATGCTTTTTCTGTATTTCGATTGGGCGATTATTAAAAGTAGCTTGATTAAATAGGTTACGTCAAGAAAAAAACTATTGCCCAATTAAAAAGGGCACATTACATTTGCGCACCTCAAAAAAGGGTTATTAGCTCAGTTGGTTTAGAGCGCTGCCTTGACAGGGCAGAGGTCACTGGTTCGAATCCAGTATAGCCCACTTTTTTCTTGTCTTTTCTGGTAATGCGTTGGGCTGCCAACAGCACAGCATGCCATCTCAAACCAAAGTGCCATGTTTTTTAGCCTGATTATCCCCGTTTACAATCGACCAGATGAAGTGGCTGAATTGCTGCAAAGTGTAGCGGAGTTGAATAGTCAGCAGTTACAATTTGAAGTCATTATTGTAGAAGATGGCAGCACGGTGCCTTGCGAAGCCATTGTGTCGAAATACCAATACAAATTTCCGGTTCGCTACTTTTCAAAACCCAACAGTGGCCCCGGTCAATCGCGGAATTATGGTGCTGAGCGGGCCTCAGGAGATTATCTCATTTTTTTAGATAGCGATTGCATCCTGCCCAAAGATTATTTACTTGCGGTACACAAGGCGTTACAGCAATCCCCATCGGATGCCTTTGGCGGACCAGACAGTGCGCACCCTTCTTTTACGCCCATTCAAAAAGCTATCAATTACTCCATGACCTCATTTTTTACCACAGGCGGTATTCGGGGAGGTGGAAAACGTTTGGAAAAATTCCACCCGAGATCGTTCAATATGGGGTTTAGTCGTCAGGTATTTGAGGTCACTAATGGTTTCTCAGACATGCGATTTGGAGAAGACATTGACATGAGTCTGCGTATTTTTGAAAATGGCTTTACGGCTTGTCTCATTCCAGCGGCTTGGGTGTATCACAAGCGCCGAACCGATTTCAAAAAATTCTTCAAACAAGTTTACAACTCAGGAATTGCCCGCATCAATTTGTTTTATCGACATCCCAACTCGCTAAAAATTGTGCATTTGTTGCCGTCTATTTTTGTGCTAGGGTCGTTGTTGTTGCTATTCCTTGGCCTATTTGGCGATGCGATTTTCTTTATGCCTTTGTTCGTTTGGGTGCTTGCCATTTTTTTTGATGCGCTGTTCAAATCGCAATCCATCGTTGTTGCTGCCTTAGCCGTTACTGCGAGTGCGGTGCAGCTCTTTGGCTATGGTATAGGATTTTTGGAAGCCGTCATCAAGCGGGTAGTATTAAAACAAGGCGAGTTTTCAGCATTTTTAAACAATTTTTACAAGTAAACAATAACACACCATGGAGAAAAACTATTTTGCTCACGAAACAGCTGTCATTGATGCGGGCTGTGAAATTGGCCCAGGAACAAAAATCTGGCACTTTAGCCATGTCATGCCCAACTGTAAGTTAGGTGCAAATTGCAATTTAGGTCAAAATGTGGTGGTGTCGCCAGAGGTGGTTTTGGGGGACAACGTAAAAGTACAAAACAACGTGTCTATCTACACCGGAGTCATTTGTGAGGACGATGTTTTTTTGGGGCCAAGTATGGTGTTTACCAACGTCACCAACCCTCGGTCAGCTGTAAACCGCCGTGGCCAGTACGAACGCACGCGAGTGGGCAAGGGGGCCTCTATTGGTGCCAATGCTACTATTGTTTGTGGCAATGATATCGGAGAATATGCATTTATTGGGGCAGGGTCGGTGGTGACCAAGACGGTCCCGGCATACGCCCTTATTGTTGGCAATCCCGCCCGACAAATTGGTTGGATGAGCAGCTATGGACATCGTTTGACGTTTGATGATAATGGACAAGCCATTTGTCCGGAATCGAAAGAGGTGTACCAACTGCGACCCGAAGGGAAAGTTGTGCGCATTGCTTAATAGCAGTCCTTGACGTTTCGCTTTTTATTTAAATCAGAGCTATTTCTCCATATCTAAGGATACTTCAACGCCAATGGATAAGTACACCTCTCGCAACTAAAAAATGGGGTGCAAAACCTTCCTTGTTTCAGTTGGCGTTTGCCGAAAGAGCAGAGAAATAAGTCTACACTGCGCGTTGTACAAATGCTCATGCTTGGAAACAAATTATTTCCAAGTAGTTGTAGAGAAGTCAGGAAGTAGTAACAAGCAACCATTACAATGAAGGGTTGCACATTTGCATACTCACCAATTTAACAATACGTTCCGTTGTCCCTGTTTTTGGCAGTTTTCAATGCAGGCGAATAGGTGATTGTTTTAGAACTAATACATTTTAATTTAAGGAACGCAAAATTTACTACCTCGAATGAAATAGAGATTGTGCAGGGGGGGGGGTCACTTCAATAGCGCTACAGAAAAAAAAGCATTAATAAAGCCATTAAAAGCTCCAAACAGATTGAGGCGCCTGAGCCGATGGGCACCATTTACTTTGAGAAATTGCAAAAACCCTAACCGATTTACCTGCTTTTTTGTTGATTTACAACTTGTTGTAATGAAAATACACCACAGGTCATTCCGCCTTACTTTCACGCTTGTAGATTAGTTGGACCTTTAGTCATGTGGTTAGGGATGTGTTAAAACAATTATATCATATTATTTTTACCCCAAGTCAGTAAAATTTAAATTCTTGTATTTTATTGTTAGGTTATTAGTAATCAGTTTGCTTCTTGCCATAAGGTATAGGAATAACAAACCTGACAAAAGTCATATACTATCGTGATGCTTATCATTTTTGTGGTGGTTCGTTCGAAATAGTTTTGTACCACAAAGCAAAGGAACTGTCATGAGTGTACTGTACGTTTTAATTATTGTGAGTTTAATAATGGCCATAGGATTTTTATCGGCCTTTATATACTCGGTTAGAAGTGGCCAATTTGACGACGACTACACCCCCTCGGTTCGGATGCTTTTTGAACCTGAGGTGGAAACCGCCAAAAAAGAGAAATCTAAGAAAAACAAGAATCAATAATCAGTAAATATGGAAATGGAGAGATTCGCCTACGACAATAAGATCGTTCGCAATTTTACAGTCGCCACCATTTTTTGGGGCGTAATCGGAATGCTGGTAGGGGTGCTCATCGCCTGGCAGTTAATATTCCCGAGTTTGAATTTTAGCACCAGTTGGCTGACTTACGGCCGAATACGGGCGCTGCACACCAACGCAGTGATTTTTGCCTTTGTGGGCAATGCGATGTTCGCTGGTATTTATTACTCCTTGCAGCGTTTGCTCAAAGCGCGTATGGCGAGTGATTTGTTATCTAAAATTCACTTCGTCGGATGGCAAATTATTATTGTTGCAGCAGCCATTACGCTCCCTGCGGGTTTCTCAACGTCTAAAGAGTACGCCGAATTGGAATGGCCTATTGATATATTAATTGCTCTTGTATGGGTGGTTTTTGGTGTCAATATGTTCTGGACCATTTTCAAACGTCGCGAACGTCATTTGTATGTGGCCATTTGGTTCTACATTGCTACCTTTATAACTGTAGCTATGTTGCACATTGTAAATAGCTTAGCGTTGCCGGTGAACTTCATGAAAAGTTACTCTGCGTTTGCTGGAGTCCAAGATGCCTTGGTACAATGGTGGTACGGTCACAACGCGGTGGCGTTCTTCCTCACCACTCCGATTCTCGGTTTGATGTACTACTTCTTGCCAAAAGCGGCTAACCGACCTGTCTATTCGTATCGTCTATCGATTATCCACTTCTGGGCGTTGATTTTCATCTACATCTGGGCGGGACCTCACCACTTGTTGTACACTGCATTGCCAGATTGGGCACAGAGTTTAGGTACCGTTTTCTCCATTATGCTGATTGCACCAAGTTGGGGTGGTATGATTAACGGTTTGCTGACCCTTCGCGGCGCTTGGGATCGCGTTCGTGAATCGGTAATCCTCAAATTCTTTGTAGTGGCCATCACCGCTTACGGTATGTCTACTTTCGAAGGCCCAATGCTTTCCTTGAAGAGCGTTAACGCTATAGCACATTACACCGACTGGATTCCTGCACACGTGCACATTGGTACGTTGGGTTGGAATGGTTTCCTCATCTTTGGTATGATTTACTGGATGATGCCCAAAATCTACAAAACTGGATTATGGTCTGATAAATTGGCTAACGTTCATTTCTGGATTGGAACTCTTGGTATCTTGTTTTGGGCGCTTCCCATGTATGTTGCCGGATTTACACAAAGTTTGATGTGGAAGCAATTCAACGTCGATGGAACATTAGTATACGGTAACTTCCTAGAAACAGTTACACAAATAGTCCCCATGTATGCCTTGAGAGGTTTTGGTGGGATATTATATCTTGCGGGTATTATTTTACTAGCAATAAACATTTGGAACACCGTTTCAAAGGGTTCATTAATTGAAAATGAAGAAGCAGAGGCTCCGGCTATGCAACCTTACGAAAAACACAAAGGCGAGCACTGGCACCGTTGGATTGAGCGTCGTCCGATACAATTGCTCATAGGAAGTACTATAGTGGTCATCATAGGAGGTGCTATAGAAATCATTCCTACGATGATGGTAAAATCCAACGTACCCACTATTGAAAGCGTGAAACCGTATACAGCATTAGAACTAGAAGGTAGAGATATCTACATTCGCGAAGGCTGTAATGCTTGTCATACCCAAATGGTTCGTCCATTCCGTTCAGAAACTGAGCGCTATGGGGAGTATAGTAAAGCTGGAGAGTTTGTTTATGACCGACCCTTCTTATGGGGAAGTAAGCGTACCGGACCCGATTTGCATCGCGTGGGAGCCAAGTATCCACACAGCTGGCACTATTTCCACATGCTCGACCCAACTACCATGTCACCAGGTTCGCTTATGCCTCCTTATCCTTGGTTGTTTAGCTCCGAAAAACGCACATCAGAATACAAGACCAAGTACATCCAAGACAAGATGAATACCCTTGTGAAGCTCGGTGTACCTTATTCAGAGGAAGAGATTGCCAATGCAGAGCTCGATATGGAAGTACAGTCCACCATCATTGCTGAAGCGTTGAACGAACACCCCGATATCGAGGTGAATCCGAGAGAAGAAATCGTTGCGCTAATCGCTTATCTACAGCGCTTAGGTACCGATATCAAAGTGAAGCCAGAAATGGCGCAACGCTAAAAAACAACTGAAATGCTGAAGTTCATCAAACATCATATGGCTACAATAGCGGATATAGAAATATATCCGCTCATTTCCCTCGCCATTTTCTTTTTGTTCTTTGTGGGATTAATCGTTTACGTAATTCTATCAGACAAAAAAACTATAGCCTACATTAGTAACCTTCCGTTGGAAGACAAAACCAAAAACAATGAATAAGACTTATAAAAGCGCTGCAGCACTACTTGTTTTGGTACTTGCTGTTCAAATGCCAGCCATGGCTGCTGGGGAGTGGCTCATGGATACGCTCAACGATGCCTATTTCTGGCTCGTGATGATGGGAATTGTGCTGCTAGGTGTCGCTCTTTTTGCTGTAAACCATGCATTCAATACCATTTCTAAGCAATTTGCAAAACCCAAATCTGCCGAAGAAGCTGCGGCAGAAGAGGTGAAGCCCACCGGTATTCTTGCCGCTCTTACTGACGCTACTCCTGTTGAAAAAGAAGCAGACATCTTACTCGACCACGACTATGACGGGATCAAAGAGCTGGACAACAACTTGCCGCCTTGGTGGAAATGGGGTTTTTATATCTCCATTGTTTATGCAGTTGTTTATTTATTGATTTATCACGTATTCAATATCGTACCTAGCTCATCAGAGCGTTGGGAAAATGAAATGGCCTCGGCTCAAGAACAAATTGATCGCTATATGGCCACCGCAGCCAACCTGATTGATGAGAATTCGGTCACGCTACTTGAGGACGAAGGTCGATTGAAGAATGGCAAAAAAATCTATGACCTCAATTGTGTGGCTTGTCACGCGGCTGATGGCGGTGGGCTTGTAGGTCCAAACCTCACAGACGAGTATTGGATTCACGGTGGTTCTATCAACAGCGTTTTTGCAGTAATTAAAAATGGGGTTATCGAAAAGGGAATGATTCCTTGGAAAACCCAGCTCAGCCCTGCTGAAATGCAAGATGTGGCCAGCTACGTGCTGACCTTACAAGGCACAACACCCGCAAATCCAAAAGCTGCCGAAGGCGAGAAATATGTTCCCGAAGCCCCAGAAGCAGCGGCGGATGAAGATTCTACCGATGTTGAAAATGCTGAAGGAGAAGCTTCAGAAGAAGAATCAGCATCTGAAGAGGGAACTGAAGTTGCCTTAGTGACACCTTAAAATCACGAAAAGTAACACCTAATATTTGTTATCACCCGGCGGACCTTGGTTTGCCGGGTGTATACCAACTACACCAAGCTGCCAGCCTACCTTATAATCAAAATCATGAGCAGTATAAAAGAATTGTACCAAGATCACGAATCCTTTAGAGATTCTATCGGTACGATAAATGAAGATGGGAAACGAAACTTTTTGTACCCCAAAAAGCCCAAAGGTGACTTTACAAAATATCGCACCTATGTAAGCTGGGTACTTCTCGCGATACTCTTTGCGGGACCGCATATCAAAATCGGTGGGCAGCCCTTTTTGATGTTTAATGTCTTGGAGCGCAAATTTTCTATTCTAGGTCAAGTTTTTTGGCCACAAGACTTTCACCTGTTGGTATTAGCGCTGATAACCGGAGTGGTGTTTGTTATCTTATTTACCGTGGTTTTTGGCCGTATATTTTGCGGGTGGATATGTCCGCAAACCATTTTTCTAGAACAAGTTTTTCGTAAAATTGAATATTGGATAGATGGTGATCGCAATCAGCAATTGCGCTTGGCTCGAATGCCTTGGAATGCTGAAAAGATTGGCAAACGCGCCCTCAAACACACCATTTTTTTCACAGTAAGTTTTGCTATTGCCAATACGTTTTTGATGTATTTGGTGGGCAATGACAAATGGTGGGCAATGGTTACAGATGGGCCATTGGCGCATTTGGGGAATTTTGTGGCTCTTGTTATTTTTACGGGCATATTTTTCTTTGTCTTTGCCTGGTTTAGAGAACAAGCCTGCATTGTAGTGTGTCCCTATGGCCGCCTGCAAGGTGTGCTGCTCGATCGCAATTCTGTTGTGGTAGCTTACGATTACAAACGCGGTGAGACCCGTAGTAAGTTTAAAAAATCAGAAGACCGCGCTGCTGCCGGAAAAGGGGATTGTATCGATTGCTTCCAATGCGTGGATGTGTGTCCCACTGGTATCGACATTCGAAATGGTACCCAATTGGAATGCGTCAATTGTACCGCTTGTATTGATGCGTGTGATGAGGTAATGGTGAAAACGAATAAACCCAAAGGACTTATTCGCTATGCATCGGAAAACCAAATTGCTGATGGCCAAAAACCGAGCTGGACACCGAGAACCATCGCTTACACTGCAGTGCTCACAGTATTGCTAGGTGTAATGACGTTATTGATTTTCTCACGATCAGAAGTTGAGGCCATGGTGCTGCGCGTGCCCGGGCAAACCTACCAAAAACTGGACAATGATATTGTTGCCAATTTGTTTAATTTCAAAATGGTGAATAAAACAAATAACGAAATGGATCTCGAAATCCGCGTAATTTCTCCAAGCTCTGGTGAAGTTGAATTTGCAGGTACGCCTGATCTTCACGCCAAAGTGGGCGAGTTTGCTCAAGGAACGATGTTCGTCAAATTGCCCAAATCGGAACTTACCGGATCTAAAACACGCGTTACCATAGGTGTGTACTCCGATGGCCGTTTGGTGGAGAAGATGAAAACCAATTTTATGGGTCCTTTAAAATAAAAAATATGAACTGGGGTAAAGCAATTGTATTGAGTTTTGTCATATTTATCGCCTTCATCATGACTATGGTGGTGATGATGTATCAAGAGAATATCGACTTGGTAGCGGATGATTATTATGTGCAAGAATTAGAATACCAAAATCAGATAGTTAAACAGGAAAATTTGAATGCTGTTGTGGGTAAAATCGACATCAGTCGAAATATGGAGTTTATCTTCATTAATTTCCCAAAAGAGCTGCATGACAAAGCATTGAGTGGGGCGGTGACCTTTTATCGTGCATCAGAAGCCGCACTCGATTTTAGTCAAGACCTCGAAATAGACCAAAACGGTGTGATGGCCATTCCCAACAAAAAGTTGAAGCCTGGTAAGTGGAAAGTGAAAATGGAGTTTCAGTCGGCTGACGGAACCCCCTATCTTTATCACGAAACCCTATTCATATGAGCCTGTTGTGGACAGCCTTGTTGTTGGGCCTCATGGGAAGTGTGCATTGCTTAGGCATGTGCGGCCCCATTGCCTTGGCGCTGCCTGTCGGCGGATTGAGCACGGGCGGACGCGTTGCTGCAGGTGCCTTGCATCAAATAGGACGCATTATTACTTATGCTGTGCTGGGTGCGTTGTTTGGTCTCGTAGGTAAAGGGTTGGCCTTCGCTGGATTTCAACAATGGGTTTCTATCGTCATGGGAAGCGCCATGATTTTGACAGTGCTATGGCCTAAGTTTACCGGCAAAACTAGTCAGTTTTTTCAACCGCTAACCCAACTTTCTATGGCGCTGAAAAAACCTATGGGTGCTTTTTTACGACAAAAGAAAATGTCGTCATTCTTTGTGTTGGGATTACTCAATGGCCTATTGCCCTGTGGTTTGGTGTACGTAGCATTGGGTGCGTCGTTGGTGATGAGCTCATTCGTTGAAGGGGCACTTTACATGGCCTTCTTCGGGCTTGGCACGGCTCCGGCTATGTTTGCTGCGGTAGTGGCGGGTAGTTATCTCTCTACAGCATTCCGTCTCAAACTGCAAAAAGCAGTACCTATTGCCTTAATCGCAATAGGTAGTTTGTTTATCCTTAGAGGTATGGGCTTAGGCATTCCCTTGTTGTCGCCGCCCGAAAATGCCTTGAAAATAGAAGCCACTGAAAGTTGTTGTTCTAAGGGAGCCCCTGAAACAGCAACCTGCGAAAAAGAATAAAAATTTTATCTAAATCTGTGTTTGCCCCAATAGTGTACAACTACCTTATTGGGGCTTTTTTTGTTGCAGTAAAAAGTGAAATAGGTATTAGTAAGTTGTTTTAATTTAGCTTTTTAAAACTTCTTTTATCTTAGGAGGAAAATATTCTGGCCCCTTCATTACTTTGCCGTCTTCGCGGTAAATGGGTTTGCCGTCAGCGCCCAGTTTGCTCATGTTGCTCTCTTGAATGGCCTCAAAAATCGCTTCAATTTTATTTTGCAATCCATGCGTGATGATGGTGCCGCACAGGATGTATAACATATCGCCCAACGCGTCTGCCACACCTTCCAAATCGCCGTGCTTTGCTGCTTCCAAGTACTCCTCGTTCTCTTCAGCCATTAATCGATGTCGCAGTGAGATTATATCATTTGAAATTTGCGTTGTAGGCGTCTTTTCGTAGCCAACGCCATACACCTTGTGAAACTCCGTTACGTGATCTAATTGCTTTTTCATATCAAATTACTTGTTAAGTAGTAAGTGTTGTAATGCCCCCTCCAGTTCAGGGTGCTTAAATGTAAATCCAGCGGCTTGTAGTTTTTCTACCGAAATGTTGGTGCTCATCAGTGCGATTTGTGACATTTCACCCAATAGCAGCTTGAGCGCAAATGTGGGGACATTGGGTAAAATCAGCGGTTTGCCCAAGACTTTTGCCACGGCTTTGGTTAGCGTTGCATTGGTTACAGAAACAGGCGCTGCTGCATTGTATGGCCCTTCCATTTTACTGTTTTCAATGGCGTGTAGGTACATAGCAGCCATATCTGCTACATGTATCCACGGCATGTATTGCTTGCCACTGCCCAATGGTGCGCCCACAAAGGCCTTAATCGTTTTGACGATTGGCTCCAACGCACCGCCAGATTCGCTTAATACAACACCCGTCCGCAATTGCACACTGCGGATGCCCAGTTTTGTGGCCAAGGCCGCCTCGCGCTCCCAGTGCTGTACCACAGTGCCCAAAAAATCATCACTATAGGGCCCACTTTCATCATACAGCTTTTCAAAATCGTTGGGGTAAATTCCAACAGCCGAAGCGCTAACGATAACTTCTACCGCATTTGGAAACGTCTCCAACGCTTTTACAAGAGTTCGCGTTCCTAAAATGCGACTATCGTAAATCTCCTGCTTGTAGCTCGGCGTCCATCGGTTGTCTACAGGCGCACCCGCTAAGTGCACAATAGCCGAAACACCCTCCAGTGCTTTCGGGTCTACAACATCCGCTTTGGGGTCAAATGCAAAAGAAGGCACCTTGCCATTGGTGGAAGGCGTACGCGACAAATGCCTTACGTTGTAGCCCTTAGCTAGCAAAAGCGCTGTAAGTACCCCGCCAATTTTTCCCGATCCACCTGAAATCAATATCGTTTTCATAACACGTAATTTAAAAAGCAACAGACCCGCGGCCTTATGGTTTGCGAAAGTACAGCAGATAAATCGTTCGGGACTATTTTTTTGGCTGCCACACGGGCTATCCATTCCAAATCCTCGGTCCTGCGCTGCTTCGGCTACGTGCTCCGAGGAGCTTCCGGTGGTCGCTCTCTCTGCACAAGCCTCAGTCACCGCATGCCCTGTGGGTTTTCCATTCCTATCCCTGGCAGAGTAGTCGTTTTTCCGGGTCAAATGTATGTAGCCATCAATAGCGCAGCATCGTATCCGACCTCGAAGTGGGTCGTATCTTAAGGCAATTCGTTTTCCATAAACACGCAATCTCTCAGGTATTGTAATTGACCCTCAAGAAACCCGGGTCCCGCAGCGTAAAATGAATGTAGCGATCACTAGAGAACGTACGTATCCGAGAATGAAGAGGTAAGATTCATAA
>JAIULY010000046.1 GCA_022565875.1 Schleiferiaceae bacterium
ACCTGAGCCAGTACCAAAGCGCGTTTGCGCATGTCAAAATCGGCATGCAAAAAATATTGGTATAATGGGTTGGTAGTAGCCACTGCGGGAGTGTATACTATCAAGGTTTGATAGCGGCTTCGGAAAGCCTCAGGAATGGTTGTCGTATCAGCTTCAAAAGTGATTTGTGCTCCGGCAGCTTCCAAGTTGGCTGTCACGCGAGAAGCGGCCCGATCAAAACCGGCCACCAAAGTACCGCGCTCGAGAAAATAGTGCGCCAAAGCACTCATCCCGATACCGCCGATACCGATAAAATACACGCGCTTAAATCCGGTTGGTTTCACGATACTTGAAGTTTAAACAGTTCATCCACTATGTGTTCTGTGGCCATTGGTTTGGCTAATGTTGTAATGTTTTGTTCGAGACGGTTTCGCTCCTCTACCTGCAATACGCTGGTAATCATTGTCATCAACTCATCTTGCAATCGACTTTCTGGCAACAATAGCGCTGCGCCTTTTTCCTCTAATGCGCGAGCGTTCTTGGTTTGATGATCTTCTGCCACGTTGGGCGATGGAATCAGGATGGCTGCTTTTCCAGCTATGGCCAATTCAGAAAGGGTGCTTGCCCCTGCTCGCGAAATCACAAGATCTGCTGCTGCATACGCCGCCGCCATATCTCCTACAAAGGCCTGAATGCGACACTGATTTGCTGGCACTGCCACAGTCGCCTTTACGTTTTCCTCGTAAAGCGAGCCACACTGCCAAAGCACTTGCACGCCGCTCGAAAGCAATTGCGGCAACGCGGCCTGTACCGCCTCGTTTATGCTGCGCGCTCCCAAACTTCCGCCCGTCACTAAAACCATAGGCTTATCAGCCACAAATCCCAACTTTTCTTTTTCTGTTGCCTGATCATAGTGTGCCGTTAGGATAGCATTCCGAACGGGATTGCCCGTCATGCGCAACTTCTCTTTTGGAAACCAGCGCTCCATCCGATCGTAAGCCACACAAATGATTTTTGCCTTTTTACCCAGTAATTTGTTGGTAATGCCGGGGAAAGAATTCTGCTCTTGTATCAAACAGGGTATTCCGGCAGATGCAGCCACTTGCAACAATGGCCCACTGGCGAACCCGCCTGTCCCAACCACCATATCGGGCTGGAATTGTCGAATCAATTTTCTACAGCTCAACAGACTACTCACGAGCTTAAAGGGAAAAGAAAAATTCTTTAAGAGCGCTTTGCGTTGAATACCACTTATCCAAATCCCATGAATAGGATACCCAGCCGCGGGTACTTTTTCCATTTCCATTCTACCCTTGGCACCCACAAATACAATTTGCGTGTCGGGCTCACGCTTTTTTATTTCATCCGCAATGGCAATAGCAGGGAAGATATGCCCCCCTGTTCCGCCGCCGCTTATCATTATGGTGCGTGGTTTAGGCTTCATGCAAAACAGGGTTTAAAGGGTTTTCATCAGGCGTTTCAGCTTTGGGCTCGGCCTCTTCTTGTGATTCCGAATCTTCCTGTAATGCCTTACTCACACTCAAGACCACTCCAATAGAAAAGAAGGCAATCCAAATGGAGGTACCTCCTGCCGACACCAATGGCAACGTTTGGCCAGTTACAGGAAAAAGATTGACAGCAACACCCATATTTATAGTGGCTTGCAGCAGAATACCCATCCCAGCACCCAAGGCCAACAATTGCCCAAAACTGTCTTTTGTCTTGGTTATTAATGACATTAAACGAACAAAGAAAATAACATACGCCAACAGGGTTATGATACCCCCGAAGATCAATCCATACTCTTCTACAATTATGGCGTAGATAAAGTCGCTGTTACTTTGGGGTAAAAAGTTTTTTTGCATGCTTTTTCCCGGGCCCTTTCCTAAAAGATGCCCACTGGCAATAGCCATCTTGGCTTTTTGCACTTGGTAATTCTTTGACGGATCAGCATCACCTGTGGTAAAGGCCTCCACTCTGCTGACCCAGGTATCTACCCGGTTGCTGATATTTGGAAAGGCCTTCACTGTCAAAATAAACAAGCCCAAACCCACTAGGCCGACACCAAACAGTTTCAACAAATTTTTAACGGGATAACCGCCAACAAAAAGGAGAATGGTACTCATCACAAAAATGAGGGCTGCCGTACTAAAGTTTGCCGGCAACACCAAAATACAAACCAGTACGATGGGCCCTATTCCGTAGAGTAAGGTCTCTGAAAAAGTCATTTCCCGAACATTGTTGCGCGTGAGGTAGCGCGCCAAATACATCATCAAACTCACCATAGCAAAAGCAGATGGTTGAAAAGAAACACCCAAGTAGGGAATTTCAAGCCAGCGACTCGCGTTGGCTCCTCCAATGCTATTGCCCTGTGCTAGCGTGAGAACAAGTAATAACAACGCGAGCGGCAGAGCAATCAACGAAAGTGCTGAAAAATAGCGATAGGGCAATTTGTGCACCACATACATCAACCCAAAACCAAAAACAATCATCACCGCATGTTTGAGCACCATCGCCAAAACATTTCCATTGCGATACACAAAAGCCAAATTACTGCTAGCACTGTACACAGCGAGCAGGCTCACAAACGAAAGAATGAATGTGAGAATCCAAATGGCAATATCGCCCTGAAAGTGTCTTAGTAGACTTTTCATACGGTGTGGGTTTGCTTTACTTACAATTCTTGAACAAAATGCTTAAACTGATTACCGCGATCTTGATAGTCTTGAAACAGGTCAAAACTGGCGCAAGCCGGTGACAATAAAACGGTATCGCCAGCGCGCGCTATGGCAAATGCTGTGCGAACCGCCTCGTCCATGGTATTAACTTCCATGATGGCATCCACACATTCGCCAAATTCTTCAATGAGCTTCTGATTATCTACTCCTAGACAAACCAACGCTTTTACCTTTCCGGCAACAAGGTCTTCTATTTGCATGTAGTCATTGCCTTTGTCTACACCACCAGCTATCCACACAATGGGTGTTTTTACGCTTTCCAATGCGTACATAGTGGAATTTACATTGGTGGCTTTTGAGTCGTTGATGAAACGGATACCCGTTACTTCGCGCACAAACTCCAAGCGGTGTTCTACCCCTTCATAGGCAGAGAGGATCTCGCGGATACTTTCCTTGCGCACCCCTGCCAATCTGCTGGCAATACCAGCTGCCATACTGTTGTAGGCGTTGTGTCTTCCTTGTAATGCTAGTTCTTCAATTGTCATGGCTTCTTCTTCTTTAAGTCTTATTGTTATTTGCTGTTGTTCGTTGAAACTTGCGCCTTGCGGTGCGGCACTGCTCACGCCAAAGGGTATGAGCTGTGCTTGTATGTCGTTTAGCCTTTCGGCCAATGCTTTTTGCGTCAAGGCATCATCCTCACAATAAATGAGGTAGTCCTCTGCTTGCTGATTCTTGGTAATCCGAAACTTAGCTGCGATATACGCCTCCAAATTATAGTTGTAGCGGTCGAGATGATCGGGTGTGATGTTGGTCAGAACAGCAATGTGCGGGCGAAAGGATTGAATATTATCCAACTGAAAACTACTCAGCTCCAATACATACCAATCGAATTCGGCCGTGGCCACCTGCCAGGCGAAACTCTGTCCAATATTGCCACCCAAACCCACGCGCTTGCCATCGTGTTTGAGCATTTCGTAAATGATACTCGTGGTGGTGGTTTTTCCATTGGTTCCGGTTACAGCAATGATGTTTGCTTTGGTAAACTGCCACGCAAACTCAATCTCCCCTATCCAATCTTTTCCCAAAGCCTTGCGCTCTTGAAGCAAGGATATGGTTTCTGGTATCCCAGGCGACTTTATCACAATATCTGCGGCAAGTACCAAGTCTTTGGAATGACCACCTTGCTCAAAAGGGATATCCAAAACGGATAACTTTTCGAGGTACTTGGGGCTAATAGCGCCATTGTCAGACACGAGCACCGTAGCACCCAGCTGCATGGCCAAAAAGGCCGCACCCACGCCGCTTTCGCCCGCTCCTAAAATCACGATATGCTGCCCCTTCAAATCCATTTATCTTATTTTCAATGTTATAATGGCAACTACTGCGAGAATAATTCCCACAATCCAAAACCGAGTAACAATTTTACTTTCGTGGAATCCCTTCTTTTGATAATGGTGGTGCAAAGGCGACATCAAGAAAATGCGTCTGCCTTCGCCAAATTTCTTTTTGGTGTATTTGAAGTAGCTAACTTGCATAACTACCGACAAATTCTCTATCAAAAACACGCCACACAATATGGGTATTAATAGCTCTTTGCGAATGGCCATAGCAAAAACCGCGATAATGGCTCCTAGGGCTAAACTTCCCGTATCGCCCATAAAAACTTGAGCAGGAAAACTATTGTACCACAAAAAACCAATACACGCACCAATAAAGGCAGCGGCAAAAACCACCAGTTCGCCTGAATTAGGGATGTACATGATATTGAGGTAATCCGCAAAAATGACACTACCCGAAACGTAGGCCAATACGGCCAGCGCCACACCAATAATGGCCGATGTCCCCGTTGCCAAACCGTCTAAACCATCCGTTAAATTGGCACCATTTGATACTGCGGTAATAATGAAGATTACAATAGGAATGAATACCAACCAGCCGTACTTCTCTAGTCCTGGAGAAACCCAAGTAATGATGCTGTTGTAATCAAACTCATTGTTTTTCAGAAAAGGTATCGTGGTTTTATTGGACCTACTTGCCTCTTGAAATACGGGCAACCGCTGTGCTTGTTCACCGTACACTTCAATCGTTGCGGGATTGATGTTTCTTGCTTTTTCTTTGATGGTAATGTCTGGATGCCAATACAGCATAGCACCTACAATAACCCCTAAGCCAATCTGACCCAACACCTTAAACTTTCCGCGTAGCCCTTCTTTGTTTTTCTTAAACACTTTTATATAATCATCCAAAAAGCCAATAAATCCCATCCAAATGGTGGTGATGATGAGCATGATGATGTAGATATTGGTCAATTTTGCAAAAAGCAAAACCGGGATGAGGATAGAAAACAGAATGATAATCCCGCCCATGGTGGGCGTTCCCGCTTTGAGGTTCTCACCTTGCAGTCCGAGATCGCGAACTGTTTCGCCAATTTGCTTGCGCTGCAATACCTTGATGATGTGTTTCCCCCAAATGGTGCTCAACAGCAAACTCAACACAATAGCCAGCCCAGACCGGAAAGTGATGTACCGAAAAACTCCGGCTCCAGGCAGTGATGTGTTTGCGTCTAAGTATTCGAACAAATAATACAACATGCTTATTGATTTTTGGGTATTAGGCATTGTCTGAGCTCTTCCAAATCATCGAAAGGGTGCTTTACGCCTTGAATTTCTTGATACGTTTCGTGACCTTTTCCAGCCACCAGCAAAATATCACCGGGCTGTGCCATGCGCACTGCGGCCCGAATGGCTTCACGGCGATCGGTAATCACGAGGTGTTTGCTTTTCAAATGCATTTCAATACCCGCAACCATCTCATCCAGAATAACTTTCGGATCTTCCGAACGGGGATTGTCTGAGGTAAGGATAGTGAGGTCGCTGTTTTGTGTGGCAATGCGCGCCATTTCCGGACGTTTTGTCTTGTCTCGATCGCCGCCACAACCCACTACTGTAATTACCTTCTCATTGCGTGTGCGGATTTGACCGATGGTTTCCAACACATTTGCCAACGCATCGGGTGTGTGGGCATAGTCTACAATGGCGGTGACTTTATCGCTGTTTTGAATGTACTGAAAACGACCTGCTACGGGATTCAGCAGACTAATGGCGGTCATGACCTGCAACTTCTCTTTTCGCAATTCATTCGCCACACCAAAAACAGCAGTGAGATTATAGGCATTAAAGCGCCCAATCATTTTTGTCCACACCTCAATATCATTGATTTTCAACAACTGTCCATTGATTTGATGCTCCAAAACCCGACACTTGTAAGTAGCTTCGGTACGCAAAGAATACGTGAGTTTCTTGGCGCGACAATTTTGCAACATGGTACTACCGTGTTTGTCGTCTGCATTCACCAAGGCAAAAGCCGAGCTAGGCAACTCATCAAAAAGCAATTTTTTGGCTTTGATATAGTTGTCAAAAGTTTTGTGGTAATCGAGATGGTCGTGAGAGATATTGGTGAATACGGCTCCGGCCAATTGAATACCTGCCGTTCTATGCTGCACAATACCGTGTGAACTGGCTTCCATAAACACATATTTACACCCTTGGTGAAGCATGTCGCGCAGCAGCTTTTGCGCAGCAACAGGATCTGGAGTAGTGTGCGTTGCAGGCACTTCTGTTTTGTGAATCTTGTTGACAATGGTACTCATCAAACCAGCTTTGCAATCGAGTTGGGTAAACAATGCGTGAAGGGTAGAAGCCACAGTAGTTTTTCCGTTGGTTCCCGTCACGGCCACCACTTTCATTTGATGCGATGGGTTATCATAAAAATTACTCGCACAAATACCCAATGCACGCGCACTTGAAGCTACTTGTACGTAAGTAACTCCAGCAACAAAATTCTCTGGTAAGACTTCGCAAATCACAGCCACAGCGCCAGAAGCTACGGCCCCAGAAATATATTGGTGACCATCCGACAACGTTCCCGAAAGGGCAAAAAACGCACTGCTCTTTTGCACCTTGCGACTATCCGCAGTAACCTGAGCAATGGCGATGTTGGTATTGCCTTGCAACGCCTGAATAGAACAACCGTAGAGTATGTCTTTTAATAATCTCATCCCAAAACTAGTGTTACTGTTTGCTTTTTTGTGAATCGTGTGCCCGGTACTAAGGATTGTGATCTAACGCGACCATTGCCACGCACGAGCACTTGCATGCCGTGATTTTCGAGCAGCGGCACAATATCGCGAGCCGCATAACCTCTTAAATCCGGTAATTTGTGATGGAGTAAACTCTGTTGAATGGCCTCAAGGCTTTCTGCAATAGCATCGTGTTGGGCGAAATTTTGCTCAACGTGGTAAGGCGTAGGCTGAGCCTTAAAAGCTTCTTCAGCTAGTGCTTTAAAAATGGGTGCGGCTACAACAGAGCCATAATATCCAATGTCAGGATTGGGTTTATTAATCACCACAATACAACTATACTGTGGATCATCTGCTGGAAAATAGCCCGCAAATGAAGCTTGATACTCCCGCCCTTGTTTCCAATAATTCAATCGGCTGGTTCCTGTCTTACCGGCTAGTTTCAAATACGGACTTTTAATTTGTGTAGCCGTACCGTCTTCTACTACGCCCTCGAGCATACCCTTCAACTTTCCAATAGTAGATTTGCTGCAAATGGCTGGATTAATTACTTCTGTGGGGAAAGCTTGCACTGTTCTGCCCCGTTCGCGAATCTCCTCTACAAACTGAGGCTTTACCATCACACCATCATTAGCAACAGCATTATAAAAAGACAGCACTTGAAGGGGGGTCAGCGAAACTTCATAACCGAAACACATCCAAGGCAGCGACAATCCGGACCAACCGGGCTCGTTGGGCCGTGGAATAAATGGTGTCCCCTCTCCTTTGATGCGCAATCCCAACGGCTGGTGCATGCCGAGCTTATAGAGTTTGTCTACAAATTTTTCTGGATTGTTTTTGTAATGCGGGTAAATAGCCTGCACCATACCCACATTAGACGACACCCGAAAAGCGTGTGCAAGCGATACCTTTCCATAGCCTCCTCTACCATATTTCACATTCGAATCGCGAACATCCTTTCCATGAATGGTAAAAATGCCGTTTCCTGTATCCACTATGTCGGCTGTATCTACAACTCCGTCTTCAATAGCCACCATAATAGCAGCAAGTTTGAAAGTAGAGCCTGGTTCTGTCGCCTCCCAAACGGCATAATTCCGCAGCTCGGCATATTCACCGGTGCGCTTGCTCAAACCTAGATTAGCAATGGCGCGAACGCGTCCTGTTTTCACTTCCATCAACACCACAGACCCGTGGTCAGCTTGATACTTTTGTAATGTTTTCAGCAACTGATCATGAGCGATATCCTGAAAATTACTAAACAATGTAGTCACTACATCCTGCCCGTTAATTGGAGCCACCTCCTGGTAATCCATCAAAGGCTTCCAATACCCTTTTGAAACTTTTTGCTGCAAGCGCTTGCCATCTTTGCCATTCAAATAATGACTAAAAGCGCCTTCAATACCACTTTGCGCACCGTTTTCACGATCATAGCCAATGGTGCGACTTGCCACTTTACCCAACGGATTTTTGCGGAAGTTTTTTTGCTCGTATATAAGCCCTCCTTTGAATTTGCCTTTCTCAAAAAGCGGAAACGTTTTTACGGCTTGCAATTCACTGTAGGATATTTCTTTTTGAATAGGAATGTAGCGCGCACCACTTCTTCGGCGTTCGCGCAAGTAATTTTCCCAACCGGCCGCCGATTTGGAGTTGTTGAGCTGTGCCAATTTTGCTGCAAGGCCGCGTACATGGGCTTCAAAATCTTCTGAAGCCGGTGCCCCAGGATCCATAAACACATCAAAAACCGGCATAGATGTGGCCAACAATTTACCGTCTGCACTGTATATCTTTCCGCGGTCCGCTTCTACTACCATTTCGCGCAATACCTCGCTTTTGCTTTTTTGTCGCAATTCAGGCCCCTCCACCACAGAAATCGTCACCAACTTCACCACAATGCCAAAGAGCACGATGAAGAGCGGGATGGCAACGATGTAAAGTCGCTTTAAAAGCCCTGTGTTGTTGGTTTTCATGAAGATTTACGATTCTATTTTTTACTGGTTTCTGTAACTTTTTTTGGAGGTTGGGCATTCTTTTTCAAACCTAACCCCTCTGCACGCGCCACTACCTTCGACTCCATACTGAGCTGCATGAGCAGTGATTTTGTCTCGATATATTCTGATTCTAGATCTTTCACCTCAGTCTTCAGGGTTCCGATTTCAATAACCTTATACTCTGCCTTATGCGCTGAACGAATGGCGAAAAATGCCAACACGGCCAGAAAGAGCAGAAAAGGAAAATGCTTGACAATCAATTGTCCGTTGAGATGCGTTCCTTTGAGCAAATCCGACAATAATCTACCGAGACCTGATATCGCGTTCATGGTTTTCATAGTTTTTCGGCTATTCGGAGTTTGGCACTTCTACTGCGCGTATTGTCCTCCAATTCGTCAGCTTTGGGCACGATGGCCTTTCTCACAATCGGCTTTATTGGCGATAAGTCTCTCCCGAAAAAATCTTTCTCAATGGTTCCTGTCAAGTTCCCACTTCTGAAAAATAGTTTTACCAATCGATCTTCAAGCGAGTGATAGGCAATTACAGAAAAACGACCACCCGGCTTAAGGCACTCCAAACCCTGAGCGAGCAATTCCTCTAGAACTTCCAATTCTTTATTCACCTCAATACGCAGGGCTTGAAAGACACGCGCTAGGAGCTTGGCTCCTTTTTTCTCTACCAGAGTTACCACCGCACGCAGCTGCATGGTAGTTTCAAAAGGTGTAATTTCTCGGCGCTTCACAATTTCGGCGGCTAGTTTTCCCGCTTCCGCTAATTCACCGTACATTTTAAAAATACGCGCTAATTCACCGTGGGTATAGGTATTTAAAATATGTGCCGCGTCTGTAGCTCCCACTTGATTCATACGCATATCTAATGGTCCATCGAAACGAATGGAAAAGCCACGTTCGGCCACATCTAATTGGTGAGAAGAGACGCCCAAATCAGCCAAAATACCGTCTACTTGTGGGAAGCCGTGAAGGCGTAAGTAATTGCGCAGGTACTTAAAATTTTGCTTTACAGGAATCAAACGGGGGTCTTCAGGGGCATTGCGCCAAGCATCAGGGTCTTGATCGAAAGCAATCAAACGACCATTAGGGCCAAGTTGCTCGAGGATTAAACGCGAATGTCCACCCCCACCGAAAGTCACGTCAACGTATACGCCATTTGACTTTATGGCCAATGCTGCAACGCTTTCGTCAAGTAATACCGGTTTATGATATGCTGTCATCGTCAAATCCTCCCATTACATCCTCGGCCAACGCACTGAAATCGGTGCCAGGATCATTAATAATTGCTTCGTAAGCCGCTTTATCCCAAACCTCAATCATGTTCACAGAGGCACTTAGGACGATTTCATTAGAGATACCCGCAAACCCTTGCAAGTCTTTAGGAATGAGCAAACGACCATTGCCATCCATCTCAACCAACTTCACACCAGCGGTAAACATTCGAATGAAATCGTTATTCTTTTTCACAAACCGATTGAGCTTATTCACTTTGCTCATGGTTTCGTTCCATGTAGTCATGGGATAGAGCTCTAAGCACTTTTGAAAAACAGAGCGCTTTAGAATAAAACCTTCCTCAATAGCAGGCAACAACTGCTTTTTAAAAGCAGCTGGAAGCAAAACGCGGCCTTTTGCATCCGCTTTACATTCATATACGCCTATGAGGTTCAACACAATGTGGTTTTATCAATTGATGGTTCAAAGATAGAACTATCTTCCCACATTTTACCACTTTACTAAAATTGTTGATAACTTTTTTATCAAAAGAAGCAAAAACAACACCAACAAGAGTAAATAAAAAACACTAAATCCGCGCTATGACTGGATTTACAACCAAAAATTAGACAGTGGGAATAAGTGGGAAGAATTATCAACAAAAGAAGATTAAGGTTTAACAGCGTAAGAAACACTGCTAGATTTTTTGTGTTACTTTTGCGAATTCCTAAAAAGACAAAAGAATATGGCCTACGAATTACGTTCTGAAAATGGTTTCGACTTTATCGATGTTGGAGAAGGACATCCATTGGTGTTGTTGCACGGGTTAATGGGTGGACTGAGCAACTTTGAACAAACGATTGAACATTTCAGTGAAAAAGGATATCGAGTACTTGTTCCTCAGCTGCCTTTATACTCCATGCCCATCATCTCTACCAATGTTAAAAACCTTTCGAAATACATTCGCGATTTCCTCGCTTACAAAAACCTCTCTTCCGTTACCCTTATCGGCAACTCTTTGGGCGGTCATGTAGGCTTGGTCTTTACGAAACGAAATCCCCAAACAGTGCACTCCATAGTACTCACCGGCAGCTCCGGCCTCTATGAGAGCGCTATGGGCGACTCGTTTCCTAGACGCGGTGATTACGAATATATTAAAACGAAAACGGAAGAGGTTTTCTACGACCCCGCAGTAGCCACAAAAGAGCTTGTGGACGAAGTTTTCGATATTGTTAACAGTCGCGATAAGGTAATCCGCACTGTCGCCATCTCCAAGTCGGCAATACGCCACAACATGGCTGAGGAGTTGAAAAACTTTACCATGCCTGTTTGCTTGATTTGGGGCGCCAACGACAAGGTTACACCACCCGAAGTTGCCAATAAATTCCACGAATTGCTACCAAATTCCGAATTGCACTGGATTGAAAAATGTGGCCACGCCGCTATGATGGAGCGCCCACACGAATTCAACGCCATACTCGACAAGTGGTTGGCCGTACACGCCCCCGTAAACTAAATACAATGATCGCAATCAACGCCGTTTTTGAGTGTAGCAGCCCCAATCTAAAAACCTGCCCGCCGCCTACCCTGCCGGAGTATGCATTTATCGGAAGGTCGAACGTTGGGAAATCTTCACTCATCAACATGCTTGCTAACAAAAAAGACTTAGCAAAAACCTCATCAAAACCAGGGAAAACACAACTCATCAACCATTTTCAAGTGGATGAAAGTTGGTACCTTGTCGATTTACCCGGGTATGGCTATGCCAAAGTATCCAAGAAAAAGCGCGTGGAGTTCCAAAAGTTTATTTCAGACTACTTGAAAAAACGCGATGCACTCTTGCTCACTTTTGTTTTAATCGACTCGCGCATCGAACCACAAAAAATAGATCTAGAATTTATGCAATGGTTGGGCGAGGCTCAAATCCCCTTTAGTATTGTTTTTACCAAAGTAGACAAAATCTCAGGGAGCGAGTGGACCAAGAACCTCTCGCAATACAAAAAGCGGCTACTCGAGGACTGGGAAGAACTGCCACAAATTTTTGTAAGCTCTGCACAAACAAAAATGGGGCGCGAAGAATTACTGACGCAAATTCAAGATTTGAACACCGAATGGGGACCACAACTCCATGAAAAACTCAAACAATTGAAAATCGAAAGAGATAAGAAAAACGCATCCAACTAAAAAAAAGCCCCTGAAATCAGGGGCTTTTTTTTTACACATTGCTCTTTGTAGGTGGACAAAGGCGCGCATTCTGTGACGATTACGCTATGGTTAAGTTCATAGAACCTACTAAAATCAATGCTACAAGAATAAAAAACGTGAGAATAATTCTTTTCCGCATAGAAACGCTATTTAGTGATTAGAACTTTTTGTATTCCGCTAACACTCTTGAATTTAAGTAACAAATAAGACGCAAGCACTTAATTTACAATGCTTTAAGCTGAGCCCATTCAGCAAAACACTTCAATAAACTACGCTTAGTTGTTTCAATTACAAGGCGTTAAAGGCAATGCAGCGAATGTAAAAGAAAATTTTTGATTGCCACAAGGATTCTTTTGATTTTTTTTAAAAAAAGAACTAAGCAATACTATCTATGAGGTGAGGGGTAGTTTACAGAACCGCCACACGATTGTTTATACATCAACCCTTTCGATTATCAGCTGCAGCGCTTCACATTTGCAAAATCCTCTTTTTGTTTGAATTCTTCTTTGACACGTAACACTACCCCATAAAGCCACTTTCCAAAGCAAAAAAAAAGTCGCTCTCTTCACAGAAAGCGACTCTTGTTAAAGCTATTGAAGTATCAACAACTTACTACCATGAAAAATTCTTAGCTTTTTGTTGCCGAAATTTCAAATTTCAAAGCAATGTCATCAGCAATTAATTTGTCTTTTGCCAATCCCTCAATACCTGTAGAACCGAACATGACATTCCAGTTTTTACGATCGATTTTGAAGCCAGGAGCAGAAAGAGTTACACTGTTTTCTGTCATCATTACGTTTGCGCCAAAAGTGATGTTTTTGGTTTGGTCACGCAACGTCAAGTTGCCACTGATTTTGTGAGTCGTTCCTTTTTCCTCATCTGTCTCAGCCACTACATTAGTGATTTCAAACTTTGATGTTGGAAATTGCTCTACAGCAAAGAAATCATCGCTATTCAAGTGACCTACCAATTTATCATAGTTCTCATTGCCAATCATGTCTTCAGCAATAATGGTATTCATATCAATAACAAAAGAACCGCCTTCTATGGCACCTTCTTTCACCATCAAAGAGCCTTCAGCAATTTTGATAGTACCGTAGTGCCCGTAATTTTCAACAAAAGGCTTGTGACCTTCCCAAGTCAACGCTTGATCTGATCCAAAAGAATACGTTACAGCCTCTGCAGATACTTCTTGTACATCAACCGCATCTGTTGCTTCAACTGTTTCGCCACTATTACAAGCTGTCATTGCAAAAGCAATTGAGCCTGCCATAAAAAATTTACCAATGTTTTTCATTACTATAAAAATTAGGGTTTTTAAAACGATGCAAAGGTAACATGAACACTCACCCTAATGTTCGTGGAAATCCTTCGATTCCATTGAACTGCGTTAATAAATAAATATCTTTTTCAAAACAAAGGATAGCGCCTACTTTTTTAACCCTTTTTGAATGCTGTAATAAGCTATTGAACCGCTTACCTTTGCCGCTCACATATTCTATTCTTCTTCTCATGACACATTGGGACACCCTTCTGTCTAAAATCCAAGAGCCATCAACCGTACAGCGTATGTTGCATGGCGCCAAGCAAATGGGCCATACTGTTGTTTTCACAAATGGCTGCTTCGATATCATACACAAAGGACACATCCACTATTTAGCCGCAGCCAAAGACTTGGGAGATCTTTTAGTCATTGGATTAAACAGCGATGCCTCTGTCAATCGGCTTAAAGGCCCGAAACGACCTATAAATCAACAAGATCATCGCGCACAAGTGTTGGCAGCTCTTAGCTTTGTCGATGCTGTTGTTCTATTTGAGGAAGACACCCCCCTAGAGTTGATTAGCGCACTACAGCCAGACGTATTGGTTAAAGGGGGCGACTACACCATTGACACCATCGTTGGTGCCTCAGAAGTGCTTTCGTGGGGTGGAGCGGTGAAAGTATTGCCCTTTGTAGATGGACTGAGTACAACGAATACCATTAACCAACTTAAAAACAATGGCTAAAGCAAAAACCGTATACACCTGTCAAAGTTGTGGTGCCACCCATGCGCAGTGGATGGGCAAGTGCAAAGCTTGTGGAGAGTGGAACACCATCGTTGAAGAGCGCGTAATTGGAGCAAAAGACACCAAGAGCAGGAACCTCATTGGCACAGCCGCCAAAGCAATGCCATTGGGTGCCGTCACTATGACGCAAGAAAACCGCTTACCCCTGCCCGATCAAGAATTAGTAAGAGTACTCGGAGGCGGTTTGGTGCCGGGAAGTTTGGTGTTACTTGGTGGTGAACCGGGAATTGGCAAATCGACTTTGCTATTGCAATTAGCGCTGCGAACACCACTAAAAGTACTTTACATCAGTGGGGAGGAAAGTGAAAAGCAAATCAAAATGCGAGCCGACCGTATTCAAGAGGGCGAAAATAAGTGCTACATCCTCACCGAAACCAATACAGACGCCATTATTGCCCAGATTGAAGAGGTGGCTCCCGATTTGGTCATCATCGACTCCATTCAAACCCTGCAAACCAACCATGTAGAAAGTAGCGCAGGCAGTGTTTCACAAATTAGAGAATGTACCGCAGAACTGCTCAAAGTTGCGAAACAACAAGGTATCCCCATCTTTTTGATTGGACACATCAACAAGGAAGGGCATATTGCAGGCCCTAAAATACTGGAGCACATGGTTGACGTAGTATTGCAATTTGAAGGCGATCAAAATCATTTGTTTCGCATTCTGAGGGCTCACAAAAACCGTTTTGGCAGCACCCATGAATTAGGCATTTACGAAATGCAAGGCAGCGGGTTGCGGGAAGTTGCCAATCCTAGTGAACTCTTACTCACCCGAACCGACACCCCTCTCAGTGGCGTGGCCATAGCTGCCATGATGGAAGGTATGCGGTCGCTATTTATTGAGGTGCAAGCATTGGTAAGTACTGCTGTTTACGGCACGCCGCAGCGCTCCTGTACCGGCTTCGACACAAGACGATTAAACATGTTGCTAGCCGTACTTGAGAAACGGTGTGGCTTTCGATTGGGGATGAAGGATGTCTTCCTCAACATCACCGGCGGCATTCGCATCGATGACCCAGCTACGGATTTGGCCATCGTTGCCGCCATTTTATCGAGTAATGAAGATATTGAAATTGACGACAAAACGTGTTTCGCAGCGGAAGTGGGACTTGCCGGAGAAGTGCGCCCGGTTAACCGCGTGGAACAACGCATTCACGAGGCGCGAAAATTGGGATTTAAAACCATTATCGTATCAAAATACAACAAACTCTCTGACCAAGATTACGGTATCGAAATCATAACCATTGGCAGGATGGAGGAACTTTTTAGCGCTTTGTTTGGCTAACACTCTTTTGATCAACCGATGAACAACTTGCATTTCAAAAAAAAAGCACCTTTAAAAGAAGGTGCTTTTTTTGCTAAAATTAGAATGGTAAATCATCCTCATCATTTGCGTCTGATGTAAAAGAAGGGGCATCCGGCATGGGAGGCATCGGTGGCATTTGACTTCCAGGGGTTTGCATAGGAGCACCTGCTGCGGCACCTGCCTTCTCAATGCGCCATCCGTGAATGGAATTGAAATACTTGATTTCACCTTGAGGACTTTTCCATTCGCGTCCGCGAATATCAATGCCCACCTTAACACTATCCCCAACTTGAACCGAGTTGAGTAAATCTGATTTGTCTTGGATAAATTCAATCAGAATATGTTGAGGGTATTGTTCTTCGGTAGACAAAACCAATTCTCTTTTTTTAAAAGTTGGTGAGATTTGTTTGGTTTCCGATACCAACTTTACTTTTCCTGCTAATTCCATGATGTTTACTATAATAATGATTTATAAATTTATTTTGATTGGTTGGCAAATTGATCAGCCAACAACACTTTCCACGCTTTGCTTACTTTGCCTTTCAGCAACAATTCGTGAGCATATTCGTGCAGCAATTCACGTGCTTCAAGGCCATCCGATGAACTTCTGAAGATATCCTTCATTCTGGGATGGTCACAAACCGATAGAATTTCATCTTTGGTTGGTAATTTTTCCACATTCCCTAGCATACCGAGGTCGTTGCCTGTCAAAATATAGCTTTTTCGGATGCGTTCCGGGATTTGATCTACACCAATACCTAAAGTAGTCAAAGGTTTTTCCACTTCAAAAAGCGCATCGCCTGAAGCACGGACGTACCAATTTTTGCCTAAGCGCCCTACGAGATCTATTTTGTGTTGATCAATTGTTCCGTCTTCGAGCAATACGGCGTCATTGACATGAATTTTGATGATTTCACAAATAATCAAATTTCCAGCGCCACCTCCATCGCCCGTTTGCACCACATCTCTTACGGTACACTCCAATTGAACAGGAGCTTCTTTCACACGCATTGGCTTTATTAAATCAGAGGCTATGGCGGTCAAACCAGATTTCACAAATTCGTCAACGCCGGTTGGGTACTCGGTACTCGACAGCGACATTTGCTGAACGATATCAAAATTCACTAAGTTGATAACGACTTCTCGCGTTTCATCCGCGTTATGAAGGGTATCTTTCGTTGTGTTGTCGCGCACGCGTCGGGCAGGAGAAAAAATGCACAACGGCGGATTGGTGCCGAAAATATTGAAGTAACTAAAGGGACTAAGGTTGTTATTTCCTTCAGCGTCAATAGTACTAGCCAAACAAATCGGACGCGGAGCAATGCTACTAAGGAGCATGCCATGCAAATCTTTACCGGAGAGTTCAGCTGGATCAAATGTTGCCATGTTATAAAATGATTTTACACGTGCAAAAATAGAAAATCAATTTCTGAAACTATCTGAAAATTCTGAATTTTTTTAAAAATACTTTTTGGTGTGTGCTTTGAGAAAATATTGAACAGAATAGTTTTCTCGCGTTTGGAATTGGTGGCTGTGTTTTCTTAGACTGCGTTGGGTTATTCATTCTGCGATTCTTTCATGGAACACAAAGTTGCAGAAAGTACGCACGAAGTTTCACGAAGGTAGGTGTTTGATATTCTCGATGTTCGATGTTCGAATTTCGATGTTCGATGTTCGATGTTCAATGCTCGGTTGTCGAGTTATGATATTTTAATCATTGTTTGAGGCCAATTTAACTCACTTCCCGTAAGTCTTTCTATGCCCTTCGAGCAGAAAAGAAACCAAGCGCCTCAAACAAAAAAACAGTAATTTTGCATAGTTAATGTTTCCACCAATGATTATTGCTAATCCTATTTATGATACCGTCTTTAAGA
>JAIULY010000047.1 GCA_022565875.1 Schleiferiaceae bacterium
GATGAAGGTTTGACCAACTCGACACGCTATGCCATACTCAACGCCAATTACATAAAGGCCCGTCTGAACGGACATTACGATGTGCTTTATACCGGTGAAAGTGGCCGTGTGGCTCACGAAATGATTTTGGACTGTCGTCCGTTTAAGAAGGACGCCGGAATAGAAGTAGCCGACATAGCCAAGCGTTTGATGGACTATGGGTATCATGCGCCAACAGTTTCTTTCCCCGTAGCAGGCACCTTAATGATAGAGCCTACAGAAAGTGAAGGAAAAGAAGAGCTCGACAAATTCTGTGACGCCATGATTGCGATACGCGATGAGATTCGGGAAATTACCAACGGAGGCGCAGATCAAGAAAACAACTTGCTGAAAAACGCTCCGCACACGCAAGCCATGATTACAGCAGATGAATGGCACTTTCCCTACGGAAGACAACGCGCCGCTTTCCCGATGCCTTGGGTTTCGGACAATAAGTTTTGGCCAAGTGTTCGTCGTGTGGATGAAGCCTACGGCGACCGAAACTTGGTTTGTACCTGTGCGCCTATTGAATCGTATATGGAAGAAGAGGTGGCTAATTAAGCGTCTGCTTTGCATCTCATAAAAATACCGCCCTACTTTAGGGCGGTATTTTTTTTTAAAGAAGTGTCAAACCTGATTGCTTCAAACTTCACTTACCACCAAGACGTCCTCAACGATATCGCTACTTGTGCCGTTTGCTGCGTTTGAAAAGGTAAAACTAGGCACACCATTTCCTAAAACTAAGTGCTTCGATCGAAAAACTCGGTATTCGTCAACGCAACCTGCGGCGTCAAATGCGGCGTGTGTGGCGGGGCCACCTTCTACAATCACCGATTGAATGTGTTTTTCATATAAAACCTTTACTAACGATTGCACAAGATTTTCACTTTTGGGAATAACAAGATTCTCGACTTGTTGTGGGTTGGTCAGGTTTTGCGTTTCGCGAGTCACCCACAGCGTTGAGAGGCCATCCGAGAGCAAGTGATGTGTTAGCGGGATTTCCCCGTGCGGGTCAATTACAATCCGCATGGGTTGGTTTCCATAGTGTTTTCGGGCAGTCAAACGGGGATTGTCTTTCAGCGCGGTTTGATATCCAACAAGAATAGCTGCTTCTTCTGTGCGCCATTTGTGGTTGTACAGTTGGGCAGTTTTTCCAGAAATAGCCACGCTTTCGCCTTCTTTTTGAATTGCAGGAGCCACAAAGCCGTCGAGTGATTCCGCCCACTTGAGGATGATATACGGTCGTCGCTTTTGGTGAAAGGTGATAAATCGCCTATTAATGCGCTGCGCCTCCGCTGCCCAATCGCCCTCAATCACCTCAATACCCGCTGATTGGAGTATTTCAATTCCCTTTCCGGCGACAGCTTCAAACGGGTCACGACAGCCGATGACCACGCGCGGAATTTGTTTTTCAACGATGAGGTTGGCGCAGGGTGGCGTGCGGCCAAAGTGTGCGCAAGGCTCGAGACTCACATACAGCGTGGCTTGCTTTAAAAGTTCCTGATTGATCACTTGTCGAATGGCCAGTACTTCAGCATGGGGTTCGCCAGCCTTTCGATGCCATCCTTCCCCAATAATATTGCCATTTGCCACAATCACGCACCCCACCATTGGATTGGGCGATGTGGTGCCTAAGCCGTTCAACGCTAGTTGAAAACAGCGATTCATAAACACGTGATGATTCATGCAACAAAGATAGTAGCAAACACTGCCCTAACCAATCTTTTAGTGCCCCTTCCAATTACTTGCCAATTTTACCGCTCAATAACAAAAACTGACCGCTTTCTGATTTGATGGAGCTTAACCTAATTCAACGAATTACTTTTACACATTGAACTGGTGATATATGCCTAACCGTCAAGATTCAAATCTACCTAGAGTTGAGTGCCCATGAAACAATTAGCTACTTCTTTCGCTTCATTTTTTAATGGATTTTGTGCCAGGTCACGGTATGGCCAAAAGCATCTTACGGGGCTTATTTTGATTATTGCAGCACAAGTTGGTTTTGCCCAAGAATTAGGTAGTCTAAAAAAAGCAAAGCCATTTAAAGTCACAGGGCACGTCACCGCAGGCGAGCAATACATGGCCGATTCGCGTTTTGAGTTGGAACAGGCTTTTGCCTTTAATATTTCAGCGGGACTCAATTTTTCATTTTTTGAAAATTTCAACATTCCTGTAGAGTTTATGTGGAGCAATCAACAAATCAACATCAACCGTCCACAAATTCGGTTTTTTGGTTTGAGCCCAAGCTATAAGTGGGTGACGTTGCACGGTGGTTATCGCACCTATAATCTCTCTCCTTACATGATGAACAATCGCTATGTTTTAGGTGGCGGTGTTGACTTAAACCCGGGAAAGTTGCGATTGTCTTTTTTTTATGGTGATTTGGTGCAAGACTTCAACTTGTTATTTCATTCTACCAATGTAGCCGTGGAAGAAATGCCGATGTACCAACGCAAGGCCATGGGGGGGCGCATTGGTTTTGGCTCTGACAACAATTTTTTTGAAATTACTGCCATGCGGATTATCGACGATGTGAATTCTGGTGATCGTGGATTACTCGATAGTTTGGAAGTGAACCCGATGGCAAATGTCGCTTTAGGATACAATATGGCTTGGCGTATTTTTAAAACCATTCGCTTTGGCAGTCACGGGGTGGCTAGTGCGGTTACTTTTGATCAAAATGCTGAGGGTTTTGAAGTGACTGGAGATTATGAAGGGTTATTCAATTTTGGGCAATCACTACTGCCCATCAATGTTTCCAGCCGTTTCGCTTTTGCTTATGATGCGTTTATTGAAACACAGATAAAAAACGCGATGATTCGGCTGCGATACGAACACATAGACCCAAACTATACGTCCCTCGGGCTGCATTTTATTCAATCAGATGTTGACAATTACCTTATTGATATCAGAAGCTCATTTTTGAAATCACGACTGACGGTTTTTGGGAGTTTTGGTTTTCAATACACCAACACCCAAGATGTTTTCGCTACACGTGATGAGCGCATTATTGTCAATGCATCGGTGAGCTACGCGCCTACCAATCGTTTGAACCTCAATGTGAATTACAATAATTTCAATTCGACAGGGAATATTTCAGTAGTAGAATTTGTAGACTCTCTTAAGTTGAGCAATACGAGTGAGACCTTTAGTTTTAATGCCAACTACAACCTAGGTAAGAAAGGAGGCTCGCGCCACTCCATTAATTTTAATGGCTCACTCAATACCTTTTCGTTGATTCAAGGAGAAGTACTTACCAATCAAAATCAATCACAAACCTTTAGTACGGGGTATAATTTTAGGACAAAAAAAACGGGATGGAGTTTTGGGGGGAACTTGCAATACCAGCAGTTTGCCGGTATGGAACAGCCTGATGTAACGCGATATGGGGTAGGGGGGAATATCCGAAAGCGTGTAGGCAAAAAAGTGAACATCAGCTTCATCCCATCCTATAATCTCAATTTTACCAATGCTGAACGCGATGGCTCTGTAGTCAATGTACGAGGGAATGTTTCCTACACTCCGGCAGCCAATCACGCTTTTATGCTTTCCCTTTCAGCAGTAGATCGAAAAGCAACCACATTACAAAATTTTACGCAAACGCGAGTCGCTTTGCAATACAACGCA
Source organism: Schleiferiaceae bacterium (assembly GCA_022565875.1). GTDB lineage: Bacteria > Bacteroidota > Bacteroidia > Flavobacteriales > Schleiferiaceae > JAIULY01. Next base: position 3,649 of record JAIULY010000047.1, read on the forward strand.
CGCTTTTAACACCGAATTTGCTATGAAGAAGTTTTTTTACACGACGTCAATCTTTCTTTTTTGTTGGCTTTCCCACCTTCAATTAGCAGCTCAGTTATGGGATGTTCAGGTGTTAAATGTCGGACGTATTGATGGTCGACTCGAACGCTTGGTGGATTTGTTGCAGGTAACAGTAAATTCAACCTCTCCCACACCCGTCCAAACACACATGCTATTGGAGATTACAGGCACCAACGGCATTACATTTACAACGGCCCCCATTTATTTGGATTATGAAATCCCTGTCAATCCCGGCTTTCAGGTGTTTACGGTGCGGACCATACAAAGTTTTTACCAAGGTATTGATTTAGAAGATTTGCTTTTGGCCAATGTTTCACCGAGTGTTATTGATTACATAACGTTCGAACGACGACTGCCTCCAGGGCAATATCAGGTTTGTATATCAGTTTTTGATGCTGAAAATACCATGCTGCGCTATGGTACCAATTGTACAAGCATTACCAACAACCCCAAAGATCCACCAGTGATTATGAGCCCTTTTGAAATCAATCAAAATGGCGTACTTGTCAACTTCAACGACCCGCCCAATTTGATGGTAAATTGGATTCATCCTGGGGTTTTCGGTGTGGATTACACGCTTGAAGTAAAGAAGTTGGCCGGTATGAAACAGCTGGAGGCTTTCAACAAACAAGGTCGTCCACAAATTTATTTCGAAGGCCTACCTGATGCTATTTTTCCAGAAAAAGACATCAACAACCTTTCTTATGTTATCACCCAAGACAATAATCCTTTTTTTGATGAAGGAGATATTTTAGCTGTTCGTGTCATTGCACAGAGTCCAGTAGGCGAGTTTGTAAACGAAGGGAAGAGCAATATAGTCGTGTTGATTATGGACGGTGGCAATCGCCTGAGTGGAGGGGGAGCATTGGAATCGATTCCCATTGATCCGCAGTTTGCACGGTTGGTAAATTTGGGAAATCTAATGGTAAATGAAGATCAAAATTCCATCACGCTCAATGGTTTTGCAGATATGGAATTTACCTTTCCAGGCATGTTAAAACCATCTTTGGTGCGCGCCAATGTGATGAATTTGGAAATCCAGAAAGGATCGGTGATTGCGCCACAAGTATTGGGCGGGTACATAAGTCTCGATGTTCAGAAAACAGCCTTTTTGCCACATACTGTAAGTGATTTGGTGCAATTAAAAACGGTTGAATGGAATTATGGGCAAGGTTTTACGGTTGAAGCCGATTTGCAAGCGCCGAACGGGCGCGCAGTTGCTGCCGAAGGCACGTTGCAGCTGTTCGCTAATGGCCTTTCGGGTTGGGTAGAAGCAACAGCACAACATGAGCAAGGGTTTGATATCCTCGACGATGGCGCAATGAAACTCGTGCTGCATCGCATGGTCGCCCAGTTTCCGCAGTTGTCAGTTATGGGTGAAGTGGATATCCAGTTTGCACACAATATTCCAGGTGTAAAAACAACGATTGACTTAGAACGAAAAACTTTTGATATTGCTGTAAATCAGCCATTTTATTTCCCGGTAGATTTGGTGGAAGGTTCCACTTTTGGCAAAGCGATTTTTAAGGGAATGTCAGGAAGTGTTGCCGGATCTTTCGAGACTAAGGCCATTGCTTTTGACTTAAATCTGCCGGTAGATTTGCTGTTGCGGTTGCAAAACAACAATTACTGTGGGATGTCGGCAAGTGTTGGCTACGCATCAAAAGCTGGTTTTTCTGTGGGAAGTACAACACGCAGTTGTAGTTATCCTACAGGTGTTATAGATCTAGGCTTTTTGCAAGCGAGCTTTAAGAATTTTGCTATCAATAAGCTACAACTTCCAACAGAAAGTCAGGGTTGGGATTTTGAACTACAGCTTGATTTGAAGCTGTTCTCGCAACTCGACCCCAATTGGAATTTACCAGAAATACAAGAAGTTCGCATTACCCCTTCGGGCATCGCTTTCCCGTATCAAAAATTTTTGGGGCAGACCTTGGCGGCTTTACCAGACCTCAATATCAATAATTACAAGTTGCATATCGATGCGTTGGAAATACAAAATTTTGATTTTCCGGCTTTTTCTTGGAGTGGTAATGGCATTGGGCCATGGGAATTAACATTCGAAGGGGGAGTAAAAGCACCTGCTCAATTTCAAGGGCCAGCTTGCTTGCAAAACACATCCATAAGTTTAACAAATGGCCGAATAGAAAGCGTTGGTCGCAGCCAAAGTAGGCTTGTCGGCAATTTGTCCATTGCGCCAGGAGCCCCTTGTGCTTGGCAATTTGACAATGGTTTTGAAATCAATGTGACCCAACTTGCGGGTGCTATTGAAGTGACAAAAGCGGGACAACAATTCTCGGTTTCTATGCAAACTATGCTGGATGGAGCACTTGTACTAGGGTCGGGTTTTGATTGTGGTCCGCAATCCAGTGCCATGCAATTTGAAGGGTTAGAGGTGAGTTTTGCGCAAGGGGTCTCCGGGCGTTTAGATGATTTGCAATCGCCTTGTTCCGTGCAAATTGGCCCTTTTTCGGGGGCAATGAATCAGACTAGTTTAGTTTTTAATGTTAAAAATAATCAGCAAGAGATTCGCATACAATCAGGTGCTAATTTGGATTTAGGAAGTGGTCGAATGGCACAGGGCAACTTTGTATTTAATGTGTTAGAAGGGAAATTTGAAACCATCGATTTTGAGCTAAATGGTCCATTTTCTTGGGGTATTCCAAAAGAAAGCCCTGTAGTGGTTTTCCAAATAGCCAGTGCCAATCTCAGTGCGGAAGGTTTGTTTATAGACGGACGGAATTCGCTCACCGCTGGCGGCCAATCCATACAAGCTACTTTTGATAATTTGCTAATAGATTGGGATACCTATACCGTAAAAAGCGGGCAAATTTTGCTCGACAACGCCTTCACTTTCACCGCTGGTATCGATGAGCAATTGGGTGCTCTTTCTTATGGTATTACAAGTTTAACAGATTTCAACCTCCCCTTAGACCCCGGCGCACTGTTGCAGTTAGCAGGACAGGTAATTATTGATTCAACAGGATTGCGTGCCACAGGCCAAGCCCTTGGGAAACTCAAGTTCGGGGGGTATGATTTAGATTCCATTCAATTGACCTACACCCCAGATTTCGCCATGCGTCTCGATCCCTTAGGTGTAGCACAAGGGGAAGTTAGTTTGTTCTATCAAAATCAACTGATAGCAAGTCTCAATCGCGATGGATTTTTTCCAAACATGCTGTTTTTTGCTGATGAGTTTCTCCCAGAAATCATACCGTTGCCCACGGAGAATATTGCCTATTTAAGGGTCAAGCAAAACGGTAATTTATTGGTGGATTTGATACAAGAGCCCAACGGAACATTGCTGGTGCAAACCAAGGCCGCGGCACCTTTAGAACTGGTGATACCCGCTTTGCAACAGGGTCAAGCCCAAGCGCCAAGTATTCAGGTTACGTTGGATAATTTGAGAATCAATCCAGCAACGGGCAGTTATGTTTCAGGTAGAGTAATTGCGCAAACCGCACCGGGAACTTGGCCGGGAGGTAATGCAGAAAAGTGGCCCATTTCGCTAGAGTCCATCGTCTTCGAAACGAGAACCGTTGACGGAGCTCCCATAGCGGCTCTATTTTTCAATGGCGATTTAATTGTGTTTGACAAAGTTTTTAGCAATGCCAAAGTACGCCTCGGAGTGCAATCCGATGGAAAACTCAACGGCGCTTTTGCCTTTCACGGACTTTCGGAAGCCCTCCCGCTGGATGGGCCAGGCGGTAAAATTACGGTTCGCGCCGATACCCTTGTTGGCGGATTTTCTATCCCGCTTACCGATCCAGAAGCGGCAGTTTACAACGTGCTTATTGCTGGCGGTCTAGAGATTTTGAATGCAGACCAATCGGTTGCTTTTCAAACGAGTGCAGCTGTTGAGGTCACAGAAGTTGGTGCTAGCCTCAAGCGCTTCGATGGCGGCACTGCCCTCTCAGGACAAAAACTTGAGGTGGGCCCGTTTTCTTTGTCCTTGGAAGGAATCAACAACATGAGCCTGAGTTACGATCGGTTCACAGGATTTGATTATACTATCCATTTAGACATCGCCATGGGCTTCGAACTCAGTGGACGCGATACGTTGTTCACTTTTCCATTAGATGGTGTAGAGCTGCGCAAAGGCGGTGTTTTTGTCATCCCTACGCAAGACATTCACAGCACCCCACAGCTGCCATTAGATTTTCCAGCGTTGCGCTTCGGTGTCTTTCAGGTAAAGCCTTTTGCTTTTAGAATGAATCGCCTAGAGTTCAATTGGAATACATTTAATGTGGCGCAGTTAGCCCAGTTTGTTCCAAAAATGGATTTAGAATTGCGTTTCCCGGGGATATCCCAATTGGCCAACACCAGTCTTACGCTTCAAGATTTTGGTATTGTGGATGGTATTTTGAATGGCGATATAGTACCATTAGACCTTTCGCATAATCCGCTCTTTCTACCCATCGGCACACCAGATATGGGTATTGAAATTCATGAGTTTGCAGGGTCTTTGAATCAACTGGCCAATCAAGTGCAAAACTTTGATGTTCGCCTCAGAGGGAAGTACCGAATGCCGGCGTTCTTTTCTGGTAGCAATCCACTGTGCGACACCGCAATGGTTACCCTAGCACTCAGTCGCAACGGTAGGGTTTCGGGCACAGTCGATAACTTTTTACCGTGCGGAAAAATGGAGTTTGGCCCGGTAGCACTTGGTTTTACCCAGTCTAGCCTCAATTTGTCGTATCAAGGACAAACTTTTTCGGCCACCTTGGCGGGTGCAGCAGCAGCGCGTATTTTAAAAACCAATGGCGACAGTATTACAGCAACGGGCAACTTGACAGTGAATTTGTTGACGGGTGAAATTTCAAACGGTGAAATAGTTATCAATGACCCTTTCAATTGGCATTATCCAACTCCGGACTCACTGTTTTCTTTCACTGTAAATCAAGCTAGAATTAATAGTAGTGGTTTGGTTTTTAATGGGCAAGGAAGTCTGCAAACAGGGCAAAGTCAAATTGCAGTTACCTTTAATAATGCTGGATTTTCATTGGCAAATTACCGATTGACTTCGGGTGATATTTCATTTGGGGCAGCTTTTGCTTTAGATATTTATACAGAAGCGCCTGTTCGATGGGAGCTTTCCGATCCGAATGTGCCTTTTCAGTCTGGCGGAGGCTCGGGTGTTCGCATGACTATGCCAAGCAATTTAACGCTCGACAATCAAGGGGTACTATTAGATGGTCAAACTACCGCTTCGCTGTTTATCAACAATGAGAACTATGGAGATTTGCGTTTAGAGTATCACCAAGCGCGCATTGGCTTTAGCCCGAAAATTGGATTTATTACCGGTCGTGCAGATTTTATACAAGAAGAACCTAATCAAGACCCCATACGATTGGCTTATTTTGATAGTGCCGGTTTTCATGTAGACAATATTCCAAACTTTCTGCCCGTACCCGATACACTCGCATTGCCGAGTCGAGACATTGCCTATATGATCTTGAAAAACAGCAATGGAGAATTAGCCGTTCAAACTCAGATTGTAGACGGTACTGTCCGCTTGAATACGCGACCCAATGAGCCAATAGAATTGGTGTTGCCGGCGTTGGCTTTTGGTCAGCCGGTACCCAAAATTTTAGCTACTTTTTCAGATGTGGTAATCAATGCATCCTACGAAATCGTTTCGGGTGAAATTTCCGTTGTGATGCAAAATGACCCGATGGAAATAATAGATTTCCCCATTGTCATAACAAAACTGACTTATTCCAAACCCGAATCTGAAGCGTACCGCATGCGCGCTGAGGTGAAGTTGAATTTGCCAGAAGCGTTGGAAGCGTTGCAATTATCCATTCCTGCTATAGAGCTTAATGCCAATGGTTTTGAATGCATCACCATTGCGTCAGGGCAAGTGTTTGAGCAATACCAAGAGAACATGGGGGTGCCCTTGGTGGCGCACAGCTACAACAATGGCGACTTCGACATCAACATCCATGGCGCTGACGTGACCCTGTGCGTGCAAGGCGACGGACCCAAAGCGCGCTTTTCGGGGTTGATCTCTACAAATCTTTTCAAGCGCAACCCTACCGACCAAGCTTCGCAGTTGCACTTCTTAGGAAGTTTTGCCAATTCAAATTGGACCTTTGCCGCCTCCGCTCAACACCTGCCTGATTTTAAAGTCCCGATCGGTGAGGGACAAGTTATTCTTGATAGTTTGGGAACACAATTTTCAGGAAGTCACTTTGGCGTGGTTGTCAATGGCCGCTTGTTGCTTCCGGAGCTTTTAGGGACAACACACGTAGGGTTCCGGGGCTTGCAGATAGGCACTAACGGTGTGCTTTTGGATCAAGCAGCGGCTCAAAACATGCCGCCCCAATCGCTTTCTCTTTTTGGACAAGAAGACTTGTTGGTTGTCAATCAAATGGGCTTGTCATTAACAAGCAACGAGCAGCAACGGGTGCTTGCCGCTATTTTAGGTGGTGAAATCAACGCTTTTAGCCAAACCTTTTCGTATTCCGATTTGCGTATTGGGTCGGATGGGACCTTTGCGCTAGGGCAGGGCAACGTCAATCTCGTGCAAGCACCAGGCAAGAATATCATTGGTGAATCGCTTATATTGAAAACCCTGAGTATTGGGGTACACGAAAATCAAGCGCGATTACATTCTATTTTGGAGGTCAATTTGCCCGAACCGTTTATTACCAATACCAATACAGTAAATGTCTTTGTAAATGGCAACGGTCAGGTGCATGTTTCCGATTTTAACATTGAGGGAACAACACCTGTTGCTATCGGTGAGGTGGGTCAGTTTCAGGTGACGCAAGTAGGTTTTCAAATGACAGATATTTTCAACCCGTCAGCGAATAATCTCAAGTTGTTTGCCTCGGCCAACATCACAGCGAATAGTTCTTTAGGTGGTTCGGCATCCAATACAAAAATAGAAATCGGTAAGCCCAACGGTATCGCAGAGGCCGGCTTGATTGTGAGTTTTGGCAACCCACAGCCCACTTGGCAGAATATTGCGGTAAATGCTGGGTTCTCGTTTTCCAATGATTTTTTCGCATTCAACCTTTCGGCGGGAAATTTGGGTGATGCCTGCCCGTCAGAAAATGGTTTTGTACTTTCCGTAAATGCCAGTGCGGCACTCACCCTTGACGGTTTTTCCGGTGGTATTGCCATGGAGGGCATTTGTATAGACAAAACAGGCGTAACCAAACTCGGGACAATTACCAACGCTAACCTTACGGTAATGGATATTATTAGCCTGGAGTTTGGCGGCATCGAATGGTACAATTCCCCCACCACACTAACCTTTACAAAAGCTAGCGGGGACGCTGAGAATCCGGATACCACAACCGAAACCATTAGTGTTTCCAAATATTTGCGCATTGGCAAATCGAGCATCACCATGGCCTCTTTTTCAGGAGGGTTTAATGAAATCATGTATTACAAAACAACCACGGGCGGTGTGTCATTAAATATTGATGGCGTAAATTTAGATTTAATAGGAGAAGATGCGAGATTGTTTGCCTCTATGCGCTACATGAAAGAGGGGAATGATTTTAGTATCGAAGTGGCCGGACGTGCAAGTATCCTCGGACAAGGGCTAGCGGCGATGGGGTATGTTCGTAACGAAAACAACCAAGTAGGATTTGGAATTTTTGTAAAGGCTTCAGTAAGTGTGCCCATCCTTCCTGGTTTGGTAACCCTTACAGAATTTGGTGGCGGCTTTTTCTACCGCCCCAAACGCAGCGATATTGGAACACTGCTGCAAGTGATGGATTACGGCGAGTTGGCCAACCCCAATTCGCGGTATAACCCCGAGTTGTCGACACCGTTAAACATACAGTTTGCAGTTATTTTAAATGCAGGAATCGGCATTGTGGGGCAACAAATGTACGCCGTGACTGCACAGGCTTTGGTGGTGCTAACCGAGCAAAGCATTGATATCGATTTGAGAGGAACCGTATTAGCGCAAGATAAAAACATACAAGTAGGCGCTTACTTTGCTGTGGGTTGGGTTGATTTTGAAATACAAGCCGGTGCATTTGTCAATCTAGATTACTCGGTTGTAAAAGCAAAAGGTCAAGTCAACTTCACGGCTAACTCAGAGATGTGGCGACTCAGTGCTTCTATTGAAGCCGATGTGCTAGAATTTTTTAAGTTTCATGCAGGTGTATTGCTCTACAACGATGGATTTTTATTCGATATGGGAATTCGAAAAAATTACGATATCTGGATTATCGAAGTACGCACCGCCTTTGACCTTGCGGTTTGGTGGCAAAAATCAGAACAAGTATTTGGAGCATACACGGAGATTTCTTTCAAAGCCTCGCTCTTTAAGGGGATTGGAAAAGTGGAAGGCAACTTGAAAGGCGCATTTATTAACAAACCTAACCGAACAATTTTGTATGCAGGCGCTCGGGTTACAGCATCCGTTTTGGGTATTCCAAAAAGCGTTAGTGCATGGGCCGCAGTCGAGAACAAGAAGTTTAAAGGTGGAAGAGGGTCAAACAGTGAGTATGACCGTTTGGTAGCCGAGGCAAGAGGGCAACTTTCTGATATCGAAAGTGGTATAGAAGCGTTAACGAATGCCACACCTCCACCATTTGATGTAGCACCGCTTTCCGATGCCACTCTTCGCTCTGCTGGTTTTAAGCTTGTTACGACTAGCTTGGCCAATCAGAATGCGGCTTTAAATTACAATTTGTCTTATTACAATGCCATTACCACTCCCGCACAAGCCAGTATTATTCAAGATATACGAAATGTCATCACAAGCAATACTCGTCCATCGTACGAACCCATTGAAGTAGCGCGAGGTCGCATGACGCAACGTCTTTCGGCTTTGCCTAATGAATTGTCTGATTTGTACAGTCGTATTGACGTCATCACCACCGCAGCTATACAATGGGAAGTTACCGCAGTGGAGCAGCTCAATGGCTTAGAAGCTATGGAGTCGCCTATTGTTATACAAATGACAGCAGATAGTGTCTACGAGGGCTTTGAGGTAGATAATAGTATTAACAGTCAAAATCAAGTAGCTTTAGGGGAATTAGAAAGAAGTGTTGACCAAATAGAACAGGCGTTTAGAAGCGTCATCGACTCCATTCAAGCCAATATTGCGCGAATAGATCGAGCGCTCAATGAGAGCATGATTGAAACCATTCAGAATTACAATTTGTTTGGATTAGATCCCGCTATTGCTACGGGCTTAGGTTCAAATTTTCAGAACTTTATCCAGGCTGGTGGTTTCCGACCCTTTCATTTTCAGCCATTGCCAGGTGGGGGGCTTATTCAGCCCGACCTCAATTTGTTTTCTGGTGGTTTTGGCTTAGGTTCTGGAGGGCAAATCATTACTACGCCAGCTTTGGGGTCAGGTAATGTAATTACTCCCGGATTGGGCACGGATTTCAACAACAACCTACCGGGAAATATGAATGGTAACTTTAATATGCCTCCAGCAGGTTTCAATTCAGGAGGCTTTGGCCCTTCTGCGCCGGAGTTTTTTGCTGTTGCCCCCCCCAATTTGGTTTTGGGACAACGGGTGGTCCAAGAGTATCAGCGTACAGCCAACGATGGCGCAATGATCCTTACCGAAGCGCACCACGTATCTGAGGAGTACTTTGCCAAGGCAACCGCTTACCATTTGTCTTTTGCGAACTGGGCTTTGCAGTCGCGGTCACATTTCTTTGGGTCAGCTAATGTGAATGCCGTCAATTCCTTAGCGGAAAATATTTTGGTGGAATACGTGCGGAACAACTCAAATTTTAATGGCACTACTTATCAGCAATTGTTGTCCCGAAATGCGAATTCGCCCATTAATCTCTCTGAGCAAAACAGAAAGCGTTTGCAAGAAATATCCTCGGGTAATTTGTATTTGATCGAAACACTTAGTGGTACGTCGAGTAGTGCCGCTCAAACGTTAGCAACAACGGAGTTCACAGGTCTTGAGTCGAACTGGACCAACCATCATTACAACCAGTATTTCAATGGATTTAGAACCCGCTTTGCAGAGTTTTGGCGCTTGACGCCGGTACACGGCTTTGACACGGCAAGAAGTTATCATACGGCCATGGCTACTGAGAAAGTGGCTCAAGCCAATGAAGCCCTCCAAAAGACGGAACAGATGCAAGCTGAATTTGCAGATGCCATTGATTTTCTCTATGGGGTAAAGGCTTCTTTAATGACCACCCTCTATGGCGCTTACGAACTGTATGAAGAGTGGCGCGATGCAGATTCCTTGAACCTTATAGAAGACGGACCTACCTTGGCCGAAATAGCTGCCGCTAGACAAAACATTGGTGAATTGTTACTAGCTCCTTCTATTGACAATATTGCGGTATCTGAAACTCGATTTGCATTTTATAACAAGGTGAATATCTCTTGGAATGCGACACATCCCTCTGGGCATATTGCAGAGAACGCTTATGCCTTTGCGCCTCAAGGGCAACTCATGAGCAAGCCAACATTAGCCATCGGAGCATTTCAATCGGTTGAGCGATTTATTTACGCAACATCATACTCGGATGTGGGTAACAAGACCTACCAAATTCGAATTCGCTCCCGTGCTCCTTCCGGTAATGCGATTAGTACAGTGGTGAGTACTTCGTTGTACCTCACCCGGGATACCGCTATACATGGGGGTACACACAATCGTGGGGTTACTAGGCAAAATACCAAACCAACTACCCCTGTGGTTGCTTTCCCATTCTACCCAAAAGCACGGGCAAAAACGGGATTGGATAATTTCTATTGGACAAAAGACGATTCCAAAATTGTTGTTCGTGTATCGGCTGCCGATCAAGCGAATGATATTGCGCAGTTTGAGGTGAAACTCGGCACAACCAAAGGAGGAAACGACCTGTTGGATTGGACGGAAATCCCAGGTCAACGCGTGTCTCGTATGACCCTCCCGAATGACACCATCATGGGGTCGGATTCTACATGGGTTGTGGTAACAGCAAGTGGTACACCATTTACCTTCATCGACCCGAGAAACCTTTCTGCTGGTCTGTTTGATGCATTGCAATCGCCAAATGGACGACAAGAAATTACGATTCGCAATTTGGTGTTAGACAAGGCTAAGCGATACTATATTTCCGTGAGAGCGTATAATGGGGCAGGTGTTGTGAGTGATGAATACGAAGAGGCTATTCCCGTTCGATTGGATAAGTCCATTCCCACAACGCCACAGCCTGCTGCACAGCCAGTGGCGATGGTTGCACCTCCGCAGCATGTAAGTCGTGTGAATTATAGCACCTTGACACAAGCCCCAAAAATGACTTCAGCGAATGCTATAACCCCTGTACAACCGCAAGTGACTCTCAATTGGAACTCGAGCCAAGCTGAGTCTGCGCGTATTCTGTATTATGAAATAGCACCGAGTACTTCAGAGGATGCCACCATTGCTTTTGCAGACCCGAGTAAGGTGTATCGCAGTACCACGCGATCGTTATTGCTCAAAGGATTACCCGTAAATTACTTTGATTCGTATTATTTCCACATTCGTGGCGTTAGTGCTGCGGGACAAACTAGCGAGGTGTACACCATTGGGCCAAATACAATTGTAGACCCAACACGTCCCGTTGCCCCAATTGTGCGTGGCGGGGTAAGAAATGGAAATCTTGGCGTTTGGATGCGTCGCCCGGGTATGGATCCCGAAACGCAAAGCTTCAGCCGACTGTCTGATTTTCCATTCACCTATGAATACACTTTCCGCCCAGTGAATCCGGCTGACTTGGTGCAACAGGTTGATGGACGAACGATTACCCTAACGCCGCCTGTTGCGAGTTTTTCGGATAATCTAGTTTCTAAATGGTGGCATGCAACGGCAAAGGGTGAGTTGGCTGTTTTTTCACCTAGTGATTTCACCGGAATTGATGCGCCTTGGCATGTGCTGAACAAAGAAAATGCATTGCCAAATGTGCCTGTTCGCATTGAAGTGGCTGCGGTAAATGCACAAGGCTATAAGTCAACGCTGTCTACCACAGGGCCATTAATTTATGACATGACCCCGCCTAAAGTACCTAATATTACTGCAACCGCTCCCTCTGGTGGCAGTGGTAGTGTGACCGGAACTTTATCGTTTGTGATAGCAAACATTGGTGACCCTGAAACGGGCATTAGCCGCGTGGAGTATCGCATTGTTTTGAATTCCAGTAATGGAGATGGCGTACCCTTTACACAAGCGGTGCAATATACCACTCCGCGCACGGGTACTTTTCAACTTTCGCGAAGCGTAACGGTCAATGTCAATATGTCTTATCGCATTGAGGTGCGTGTAACAAACGGCAATGGCATGATGCAAATGGGTTCTTTTGTGGTGCCAGCGGGTACTATAGCATTCGATCCCAACTTAATTATAAACCCCAATTTGTTGAATCAAGGGGCTCTCAATGGAATGCATAATTTTTAGCTTTTACTAATGTAGATTTGGCTCATGAAACAGCAACTGAATTTTTCAATAGACTTTAATCAGGTGCAAACACCCAAGCGGTTTTGTGCCAAGCAAAACCTATGTACAATACTGCGTTGGGTCACCCTAATTCTACCGATTGTTTTTTGCAGTACCGCTTGGGCACAGCAAGCCAATATGCGGTACGTGGCAAGTGAGAATGGGGTGTTTGTCTATCATTTTGAACAAGTGCCGTTGGGTAAAGGGTGGAATATTTACAAAAAAACAGCAGAAGCAAATGATTATGTAAAACTTAATGATACCACCATCAAAGGGGCTACCTATCCAGCAGAACTGGTGGGCGCTCTTGGCGATGAGTATTTTCGGTTTGCCGCTTTGATGCAATCGAGAAATGAACGCGACTTCTTTCTGAGTTTGCAAGCCAATCGCGACAATGCCACACTACTTTCTTTTTTGAGTCCGAAAATTGCCAAAGCAACGGGTAAACTGTTTGTTGATAACAGCACCAAACCAGGAGATAGGGTAACTTATAAAATTGAATTTGTAGATGATTTAGACCGTCCAACGGGAAAGACGATTGAAAAATCGTTTACCATTCAAACTTTCACCGCTGTGCAACCTAGCAAGTTGGTGGTTGCCAATGAGGGGTATACACTAAAAGTAAACTGGGAATACCCCAAACGGACAGCAGAAAACGATTTGGTTATGCACTTTTTGATTATGGTAAAAAAGGCCAATGAACGTTTTTTTGAATCCATGGTGACAGATTTTGTGCTTCGCGATGATATAAAAACAACATATACCACGAGTTTTCAATTGGAGGAGCTCAATCAGAATATCGAGGTGTATGTGGTTGCTGTTGATGCAACGGAACAGCACGGTCCGCAAAGTACCCCGGTGACTTATTTTGTGAAAGACAATATTCCCCCTGCGCAAATCAATGAAATACGCGCCACGATGCGCAATGGTCAAGGATTGGTGACGTGGGATATGGTCGCAGACTTAGATTTAAAAGGCTACCAATTGGAGCGAAGCACCCATATCGAAAAGGGATATGTACCCGTACAAAAAGGACTCCTAGGGCCTACTGAAACCTTTTTTGTTGACCAAACCATTGTTGAGGGCGTGAACTATTTTTATCGCATTGCGGCCTTAGATGAGAGCGGCAATCGCAGTGCGTGGAGTGCCTCGGTGTTGTTGCAAGTGCCAAA
>JAIULY010000048.1 GCA_022565875.1 Schleiferiaceae bacterium
AACGATTGATATGTACTACAGTCAACAGAAAAAGGACGATTGAGAAAATAATTTACTGATTTTAAATGCTCAACAGTTGATTCCCTGTCGAAAAAGATGATTTCAATCAAAATCTACGCGGAGAAAATTTTTGGCTCGGAGCTTACCAGCTTTAGATACAACTCAAAAATCTCCTAACAAGTCAACTTTTGGTAGAAAAGTACTTTTTGGAACAGATTTAACAGGTTGAAAAGAAGTAAATCTTTTGCAATAGTACAAAATAATAAGTAATCCATGATTTAAAGTCTCGACAGTGGATTCAAACAAAAAAGTTTAGAAGTAACTTGAAAATTTAAAGAAGTGAAGAAAAAAACTAAATAAAAAAGTACAACTGCCTAATTTAAAGGGTGTATAAAAATTTTTCAAAAAAGTTTGTGATTTCAAATAAATGTCTATTTTTGTGAGGATTCAGTATTTAACTTGTTAATTTTTAATATATTAATATTAAAATCTACAACCAAAAATATAATTTTTCTATTCTTATTAACACCATAAACTAAAAAAATGGCAACTAACAAATTGATTCAACTCCTAAAGGAAGTAAAAGGCGAAAAACCAAACTTTGAAACTATTGCAGAAATGCTATTTAACAAATGTGTAATTAAAACAGAAAATGCGACCTATCGCTTTTTTGAAATTGAATTCTATTGGAATGCAGAGGAACACAAAGATGAGAGTACTTACAAACGCAAACATGTTGACCCAGAGGCAGGGCAATGGTTTTTCCATTACTCGGGTGTTGATATTGCAATGAGAAATAAACATGGTTATGGGGGTATTTTGATTCGAGGACTCTATAATATTGCAACAAAGGAAAGAGTGAATGGCCCAATGGTTAGCGCTATGAAACTTTTTAGTGGCTCCAATGCTTTTGCCCCGGGATCCATTCAGACCCATGTGAAATTTGTCGAATCGCTTGATAAATTTGATATTACTAAAGGACTTAGAAAAAACTTAGGCAAAAACGCAGAGGTGCACGATGCACATCTTTATGAATATCGTTTTAACTTAATGGTCTAAGAATGATTTCAGATAGCCTAACCAATTTCCTCTATTTATCAAGTTTATTGCGAGACAAACACCCAAGTTTTGCAAACCAATTAGCAAAAATACTAAAGAATCTAGCTGTACCCTTCGCTTGGCTACCACAAACCAATGATATTTGGGCTGTAGACTATATGCCCATACAAGTTGCGACGAATCATTTTGTACAATTTGAATATTCGCCAGATTATTTGAAATCGAAAAAGTGGCGCAAAACAATTTCCAACGTAACTTTTATTTGTAAAGTCATTGGCATTCATCCAAAAAAGTCCAATATAATTTTGGATGGCGGAAACCTCATTAAACATACGGACAAAGCTATTTTAACCGAAAAAATTTTTGAAGAAAACCCTAAGGTAGGTGAAAGTCAGTTAATCGAACAATTGAAAAACACACTTCATATTGAAAAAATATATTTTATCCCTTGGGACAAATCAGACTATACCGGTCATGCTGATGGGATGGTCCGTTTTATAAACGGTGATACTGTTTTTGTTAATAATGATTATACAGCAACACATCGAGGTGTTCGTTTAGCCCTTCAAAATGCTGGCTTCCAAATAGTAGGTATTCCGTATACCCCAAACGATTAAGGAGATAGTGATGACGTAACAGGTCTTTACATTAACTACCTCCACATGAAAAACTTGATAATTCTCCCTTCATTCAAAAATCAAAATCCTCAAGCAGCAATACAAACAGTTGAGGAACAATTCCATAACTATAAAATTACAACACTAAATAGTGACGCCATTGCTAAATCAGGTGGCGTGTTAAACTGCATCTCTTGGAACATTTTGAAATAAGTAATTTCAGAAACAAACAAAAACACATATGAAACAAATCGATTATTACCATTACAAAACCGCAACTATTTTGTGCCACAAATGTGGATGGTCGGGTTTTGGAGAAGAACTTTCACAAGGCGAGATTTTTTCCACTTTTATGGAATTAGAATGTCGAACATGCGCTGAAAAATTGGTCATTGTTCCCTACCCTACGTTGGAAACTGTTTTGGAAAAAGGAACCGACCAGGAAAAAGAAAGCGCACGAGCTTCCATAGCTTTCAGAGAAAAAATCATAGCATCAGAAATCACTAAAAAATCTGATGTGCCACCATTCTTAGGTCCCCTGTCTATTTCCTTATTGGAAAACTACATCGAAGGGCAAAACTACTTGGATATCTACGTCAACGGCACAAAAATTTGGACAGAGCAGGTGTACTACGAGTACGGAACACGGGTAGCTGAAATTCTAGATGTTCTGCAGTATCAGTATCCCAATCAGATTGCTCGTGTTGAATACGAGCATACCTACTTGTTTTGCGGTGATTCTAGCTATGGAGCAATGGCTGTAAAGGAAAAAGTCGCAGAACTTACCAAAGCATACTTGGAAAATAAATAAACCCTAGCTGAATGAGATACTTATCACGGATGATAACTTAGAGAATGCTGAACCGTAGCACAACCTAGTTATATACACAATGTATTCTTCCCTTTGACAATTAACCTCCTGACGCCAAGTTTTTTATCAAGGAGAACACAAATAAAATGTAAAACCGCACCCAAGAGAAACCTCAGATAAGTAATAGTTCCAGAGGAGTAATACGAGAAGACAAACAAAAGATATTCGGCAATTTCAAATCAATCAACCGTCCGATAGGATTGACTGCCATCAATGGCGATTAAACCATTTTGGGAGTACAAGTAACTGCCTACAGATGCAGCCAGATTCCTTGAAAAGAATTTTTAACCACAGAAAAAACTCTACCTAAATTTGCATCTTGTAATCTCCTTATATGAAAGTTCCAACTGCAACTCCTATTGACATCCGAATTCCTGCTCAAGATTATGAAAGTGAGGGTGCTATTAAAAAAGCTATTAGTGAGCATATTGGTAAAAAAGTAGATGATATTTCATCCTTTGAGATACTGAAACGGTCAATTGATGCCCGGTCTAAAACCATCTTTTTTCAATTGCGAATCGCTTACTCCCTGAAAGGAATGCCAATAATTTCAAAAACCGACTACTCAAAAAGCTATCCAACTTTAGATAATAAGGCACCACATGGTGTTATTATTGGCGCGGGGCCAGCTGGTATTTTTGCAGCGCTTAAACTCATTGAAAATGGTATAAGACCTATTGTGATAGAACGAGGTAAAGATGTAAGAAGCCGAAGACGTGACTTGGCCAAAATACATAAAGAACACCTTGTCAACGAAGACTCTAACTATTGCTTTGGAGAGGGGGGTGCTGGCACGTACTCTGATGGAAAACTATATACCCGTTCTGGAAAGCGCGGCAGCATTCAAGAGGTACTGGAGCTATTTGTAAACTTTGGAGCAGATGCCGATATTTTGGTTGATGCTCACCCGCATATTGGAACAAATAAACTACCCAAAATTATTGCTGCCATGCGGGAGCAAATCATTGCTTGCGGTGGTGAGGTTTTTTTTGAAACCAAACTTACGGATATCATTTACACCCCTGAAAAACAAATTGATGCCATAGAAGTCATTCATAAAAATGAAAAAAGACACATAGCCACCAAACATATTATTTTAGCAACCGGCCATTCTGCCAGGGACATTTTTGAGTTACTTAACAACAAGAAAATCTTTATCGAATTTAAAACCTTTGCCCTTGGGGTCCGAGCTGAACACCCACAACAACTTATAGACCACATTCAATACAAAAGGCAGGAACGACCGAGCTACCTTCCCCCTGCGGCCTATAGCTTGGTAACACAAGTGAAAGGGAAAGGGGTTTATTCTTTTTGCATGTGTCCCGGAGGCATTATAGCACCGTGCGCTACAAACCCTGGGGAAATCGTAACCAATGGTTGGTCGCCTTCTAAGCGCAACAACCCCTTTGCGAACAGTGGCATTGTTACCACTATTGACGATGATATTCTTCACGAATTTGACAAAAGTGACCCGCTCAGAGGCATGAAATTTCAACAACAGATCGAGCAATTGTGCTGGGCTTTGGCTGGTAAAACACAGCGTGCTCCTGCTCAACGCATTATCGACTTTATTGCACAAAGAAAATCAAAAGATTTACCAGACTGTTCCTATCAACCCGGATTGGTATCGGTTGAAATGGACGAGATTTTCCCACCTGCAATTACAGCGCGTTTGCGTTCCGCTTTTATTGAATTTGGAAAAAAAATGAAGGGCTATTTACACCCAGATGCCATCGTTGTTGCTACCGAGTCTCGAACGTCATCACCTGTGAGAATTCCTCGCGATAGTGCTACATTAGAACACCCTGAAGTAAAGGGACTCTACCCGTGTGGGGAAGGAGCCGGCTATGCAGGAGGTATTGTATCGGCAGCTATCGATGGACAAAACTGTGCAATGGCCATTGTAAATAGCATAAAAGAAAGGACTTTCTCCACTAATTAAAAACAACCCCTTTCTTTTAACTCGCATATTTTAAATAAGTTAACAAAATGAGCTTTTAATTTTCGCAACCATTATTTGAATAATAAAAACCCAATGTCTTTTGACTTCCTTCATTGAATAGTGTCCTTTTACTTTTATGTAAAACATGTTTATATCTTCCGCTATTATTCAAGGGGTGCACTATGCTATTTGCTTTAAATTTGCGTTGTGAAATATTAGTATGGCCCAAAAAAGGAAAAAATCAAACGCTGCTGTCTCAAAAAAAGAAAACAGCTCATTACTTGGAAAAATAAACACCCCTACCTTTCGAGCAGTATTGGGGCTGTTGATTTTGGCCTTTGGTCTATTATCCGCCCTAGCATTTGTGTCTTTTTTCATTCACTGGCAAGAAGATCAAAGTTCGTTTTCCAAGTCATTTTGGGAGTTATTCACTGACGAAAATTATTTGGTGAAAAATTATCTCGGTAAATTTGGCGCAGCTTTGGGTCATGTCTTTGTCTTTCGCTGGTTTGGCATTTCTGCATTTTTTGTGAGTTACTTTTTCACTGTTTTCGGTTTGAGAATAGCCATCCGAGAAGGCAATGATAAAAATCTGAGAACCCTCAGAAATTCGCTCCTTGGAATATTCTGGGTCAGTTCTTTTGCTGGGTTTATTTTCGGAGATAATTATTCTATTTGGTCTGGAGGCATCGGATTTTTTTTCAACCAATGGTTACGCTCTTTATTTGGAACCTTGGGTATGCTGTTTTTTCTATTGCTTACACTAATGGTATTTATTGCTATAGTAAAACAATGGACTCCTGAAACACTGAGTCATTTTTTTGGCAAACTTCAAAACTTCAGTATAAAAACACCAACTAACACTAAAAAATCATCAAAGGTTACTCCTACAGATTACGAAAATGATGACTCCTTGCTTCACCTCCCTAAAACACCTAAGCAAGAGGTAGATCCAAAAGATCGATTAGAAATAGACTTTACGCCCGAGGAACCAACACCCATATCAGAAACAAGTCAAAAACCAAAAAACGAGATACAAGAATTAGAATTAGACACCGCCTTTACCACCCCCGCCAATACTCCACCGCCGGTAAAAAATGAGGAAGAAATGGAGGTGGAAATTCTTGAAGAAGAACCTTCGGGTCTCATGGCCAATGAAGGCATGCTCAAAGCTGTTGGCCCTTACGACCCAACATTAGACTTAAGTAAGTTTCAATTTCCTACCTTAGATTTACTCGATGATCACGGCTCAACAGGTATCCAAATCAATCAGGAAGAATTAGAAGCCAATAAAAATAAAATTGTTGAAACGCTCAATAATTACAAAATTGAAATCCAAAAAATAAAGGCCACCATCGGGCCAACGGTTACACTATACGAAATTGTACCAGCAGCGGGTGTTCGTATTTCAAAAATAAAAAATCTGGAAGACGATATTGCTTTGAGCCTTGCGGCATTGGGCATTCGAATCATTGCTCCCATACCGGGAAAGGGCACTATTGGTATAGAGGTACCCAATACCAATCCGGCTGTGGTAAGTATGCGCACCGTTATCGCTTCTGAAAAGTTTCAAAACAGTAAAATGGAGTTGCCCATTGCGTTGGGGAAAACCATATCAAATGAAACACTTGTTGTCGATTTGGCAAAAATGCCTCACTTATTGATGGCTGGTGCTACAGGACAAGGTAAATCAGTTGGGTTGAATTGTATTTTAACAAGCTTACTTTACAAAAAACATCCCTCGCAAATAAAATTTGTGTTGGTGGACCCTAAAAAAGTAGAGCTAACGCTTTTCAATAAAATCGAACGTCACTATTTGGCAAAACTCCCAGATACTGATGATGCCATTATTACCGATACAACCAAAGTGGTGCATACGCTGAACTCCCTTTGTATAGAAATGGACAATCGGTATGAGTTATTAAAAAATGCCATGGTGCGCAACCTCAAAGAGTACAACACAAAGTTTGTTGCTCGTAAATTGAACCCAGAGGAGGGCCACCGCTTTTTGCCCTATATCGTATTGGTAATTGATGAGTTTGCTGATTTAATTATGACGGCTGGTAAGGAGGTGGAAATGCCCATCGCGCGTCTCGCTCAATTAGCACGAGCCATTGGTATCCATTTAATTGTTGCCACACAGCGACCTTCTGTAAACGTCATTACAGGTATCATTAAAGCCAACTTCCCGGCACGTATTGCCTTCCGAGTGACTTCAAAGATTGACTCTCGAACCATTTTAGACACTGGTGGAGCCGATCAATTAATTGGAAAAGGTGACATGCTTTATAGCACTGGCAATGAACTTATTCGAATCCAATGTGCCTTTGTAGACACGCCCGAAGTTGAAAAAATCACTGAGTTCATTGGCTCACAGCAGGCTTATCCCTCAGCTTACCATTTGCCAGAGTATATTGGTGAAGATGGTGGAAGTGGCGTAGATGAAATTGACCCTGCTGATAGAGACGCCATGTTTGAGGATGCAGCGAGAATAGTAGTAATCAATCAACAGGGGTCAGCATCACTTTTGCAGCGAAAACTAAAATTAGGCTACAACCGCGCTGGCCGCATCGTGGACCAACTAGAGGCCGCAGGCATTATTGGGCCATTTGAAGGAAGTAAAGCCCGCCAAGTATTGATTCCCGACGAAATGTCATTGGAACAGTTATTGAATAACAAACGTTAAACATATCCCATGAAAACAATTAAAATACTCCCACTAGTTGCACTACTTTTTTTCGGTTTAACGGCTGCCCAAAATAATACGAGCAAACAAGCTATCGAATTGCTTGAAAAAGCAAAAAAAGAGATGCAATCGCATAAAAATCAGGTGATTCAATTCACCAACATCATTGAAACCCCCGCCCCTATCGCGGGTGAACCTTCCAGAAAACTCACAGAAAAAGGTACAATAACCCTAGCGGGTGATCAGTTCCGATTGGAATATGGTGGTAACATTTACTTAAACGACGGCAAGCGTACCTTTATCATTATGCCGGATGACATGGAAGTATCGCTGCTTGAATCTGGTGAGGACGATGATATCGCACTGTCTCCTACCAAAATTTTAGAATCTTTCAGCAACAATAAATACAGTTATAAACTAGGAAGCATTGAAACCATAAACGGTAAAAAAGTTCAAAATATAATACTAAAACCCGTTGCAGCTGCCGATGTGGCACTTTTAGAAGTCGGGATTGATGTCAACACGAATAGGCTGGTAACATTTACTGAAACAGGTATGAACAAAGTCGTCACTAAATTCATCATCGACAAAATGACAATAAACACCACCCTAGCTGCAGATTTTTTCACCTTTAAAAGAGCGGATTACCCTGGCTATTACATTCCGAAGTTCTAATACATTAAGTACCTTTTATTAAGGCACTTTTTATTGCTAAAATCTTGCACCTTGCGCCTACCCATCAAAAATTTAGACCGCTTTCTTCTAAAGACCTACATAAGACCCTTTCTAGGGTCTTTCTTGGTTATGGTGTTCTTTCTTTTAATGCAATTATTGTGGAAGTTCGTTGATGACTTAGTTGGACGTGGTGTAGAGTGGTATTATATTGCAGAACTCATGTTCTATTGGTCAGCTGCCGTTGTGCCTATGGCGCTGCCACTCGCCGTTTTACTTAGCTCTTTGATGACCTTTGGTGCGTTGGGCGAAAATAATGAACTCGCTTCTTTAAAAGCGAGTGGAATTTCACTGTATCGCATTATCAGGCCAATTGTTGCCTTCATTGGAGTTTTGAGTATTGGTGCGTTTTTATTTTATAACTATGTCATACCTGTGGCCAATTTAAAAGGCGAAAGTTTATTAC
Organism: Schleiferiaceae bacterium; assembly: GCA_022565875.1. GTDB lineage: Bacteria > Bacteroidota > Bacteroidia > Flavobacteriales > Schleiferiaceae > JAIULY01. The sequence continues at coordinate 8,314 of JAIULY010000048.1, forward strand.
TCAATATTTCCCGACAAAAGCCAGCTTTAAATATTCGTCAAGGTGTATTCTACGGAGGCATAGAGGGATACAGCATCAAAATTGGAGAAAAATATGGCCCCGACAACAATCTTCTTCGCAACATACTCATCTATGACCACCGCGATCAAAATGGCAATACCAAAGTAATTGTTGCCGAGTCTGGAGAGATGTACACCACAGAGGATGAATTGTATTTGGTTTTGGAATTAGAAAACGGCAAAAGTTATGAAGATCAGATACCTCCAAAACGACAAGATCGAGACCGCATGCCTTTTGTGATTAATGCTTTCGAAACGGCCACTATAAAATTTAGTCTCAGTGATTTTCAAACCGGAGATTTACGGGAAGAGCGCAGGAAAGATTACAATATGCTCAATGTGATACAGTTACTTGAAGCAGCTGACACACTTAAAGGAGAGTATGACAAGCGAAATAACGACATAGTTTCAAACCTGAGAGATCGCTACTTTTTCCATCAACATGCCGAAGACGCTATAAAAATGGATAGCCTCATCCCAATTGACTACCTGAGCCGCGTCGATTACCCATCGGCGTTGCGAGCGGTACAAAATGGTGTTCGCATTGCACGACTCAACAAAGAACAAATCAGCACAGTGGGCTTGGAGTTTACTTGGCGAAAACGCGTGATAGCACGGCATTATATTGAATACCACAAAAAATTCGCGCTTTCTGCTATCGTCCTCATTCTCTTTTTTATTGGCGCCCCACTTGGAGCCATAATTCGAAAAGGCGGTATGGGAGTTCCCGTAGTAGTTTCAGTAATCATTTTCATTATTTATCACGTATTAAACATCAGTATTGAAAAATTGGGACGCGAACTGGTAATAAGCCCCATGGAGGGAATTTGGCTACCCCCTTTAATTCTCTTCCCTTTTGCTTTGTTAATAACGAGGCAAGCAGCAAATGATAGTGGCATTTTACAAGCAGAATTTTACAAACAATTGGGCATGCGCATCAGGGCCTTTTTCACGAAAAAGAAATAAATGGAAATCCTCCTGTTGTGTAATAAGTTCCCCTACCCTCCTGATGACGGTAGCTCTTTGGCCATTTTTAATCTAATTTCTGAATTAGCCGTGACCACAGATGTGCAGCTAACCATCTTTTCGCTTAACACAAAAAAACACTTTAAGGATACCCGTGCTTTTCCAAAAGAGCTGCTTGAAAAATGTACTTTACACACCCATTTTATAGATACGGATATCACTTTTAGTCGCACACTTGCAAACCTTTTTACCACAAAAGCATTTCACGCAAGCAGGTTTATAACTCGTGAAAGTATAGATGCGTTAGTTGCCATTTTAAAACACAAAACTTTTGATGTCATACATTTAGAATCTGTTTTCATGGGAGTATATCTGCCCCTTTTGCGACAGCATTCGACTGCAAAATTGACCATTCGAATGCACAACATCGAAAGTTTACTTTGGGAGCGGCAAACGGAAAAGGAAAAAGGCTGGATTAAAAAGTGGTACTTGAGGTTGCAAACCAAACGACTAAAAAGGTTCGAAAAAGATTGTTTGCAATCCGCAGATGCATTGGTTCCAATAACCCAAGTGGACGCTACATTTCTTAAAGAAAAGCAATTATCTTGCAAACCTGTACATGTACTACCATTTGGAGTTACGCCAACAGCATACCAACCCAACCCACTAAACAACACCCACCGAATCAACTTTTTGGGATCAATGGATTGGTTACCCAATCAAATGGGTTTGCAGTGGTTTTTAGACAATGTTTGGTCAATAGTACAACAAGAACTTCCCCATTTGGCACTACACATTGCTGGGAAAAACACCCATTTATTTACGCCTACCCAACATTACCCCAACGTGGTGTTCGAAGGTACTGTTCCTGATGCAAAACAATTTCTGCGAACTGGAAATATTTTTATAGTTCCTATTTTAACGGGCAGTGGGGTACGCATAAAAATGTTAGAAGCCATGGCTACAGGCTGTTGTGTTGTGAGCACGAGCATTGGAGCAGAAGGCATTATTGGCGAAAACGGAAAACACTATGAAATTGCAGATACACCCGAAGCCTTTGCAGCTACTCTAATTGACTTGGTAACTCATCCAGAAAAACAGCAATTGTTATCAAAAAATGCACGTACTTTGGTGGATGAGCAGTACAACAATAATGCACTAACAAATAAGCTGATAGCCTTTTACAATCAACTTTAATGACAACGTCAACGGTATTAGAATGGGTATTTTGGATAGCACTTTTTGGAGTGGTCATTACTTATATCCTGTACCCACTTATTCTCGTTGCTTTTGATCATCAAGAAACCACTAATTCAGAAAACACCGCTACACAACCACCTATCACTATTTTGCTTGCAGCTCACAATGAGGCACGCATTATTGCAGAAAAAATAAAATCAACTTTTCATACCGATTATCCAAAAGATAAAGTTACACTTATCATTGGGACAGATGCTTGCACGGATGATACGGATAAGATTATTGCAGAAATGCGAGAAGAATATCCCAATATTATTCATATCACATTTCAGGAGCGCACTGGCAAACCTGGTATTTTAAATGCGTTAGTCCCTTTGGTTTCCACACCCTATATAATAGGTACCGATGCCAATGTACTATTCACAAAAACCACCCTATCAACTTTGATGGCTCGATTTAACCACCAAGAAGTAGGGATCGTTGCCGGACACATACGATACACAAAGGAGAAAGCAGGTATCGCAAAACAAGAGCGCTCATATTTACAGTTTGAGAATCGGATAAAATTGGCAGAATCCAATAGATATGGAATGGCCATGGGGGCAGAAGGAGGTTGCTATGCCATTAAAACAGAACTTTTTCCGGAGTTACCCCCGCTCACTATCGTAGATGATTTTTACGTTACTATGCATGTACTAAAAAGAGGGAAGAAAGTCCTCTTTGAGCCCAATGCAATTGGACTAGAAGATGTTAGCATAGATCCAGAAGTGGAATACAACCGAAAAGCACGAATATCAGCAGGGAATTGGCAAAATTTAGGTCACTTTGGCGATATAGTTCTCGCTGACTTTTTTCCATTGGGCGCTATCTTCTTTTTTCACAAAATTTTGCGGTGGCTCACCCCTTTTTTATTATTGTTAGCACTAATTTGCGCCTTATTACTAATGACCACCTCGGTTTTTTATGGCATCTTTGCCGCGGGAACACTTGGTGTATTTGCTTTGTTATTTTTAGAAAACGCAATAGGCATAAAGATATTAAAATCAGATAACTGGAAGTTTATCAGGCACTTTATCTACATGAATCTAGCTCTCTTAGCAGGATTCATAAGATACCTTAAAGGAGTGAAAACAAATATTTGGCAACGAACACAACGCAATGAAAGATAGATTAGATAGCATACAAGAAGCCATTGAAGATATTCGCAAGGGCAAAGTTGTAATAGTGGTAGACGATGAAGATCGTGAAAATGAAGGTGATTTTGTGGCAGCGGCAGAAATGGCAACGCCAGAAATGATTAATTTCATGGCGACCCATGGCAGGGGATTAATTTGTACACCACTAGTTGAATCCCGTTGTAGAGAGCTGGACCTTACACCCATGGTTACTCATAATACCGATCCGCATCACACCTCTTTTACTGTTAGTATCGATTTAATTGGTCGCGGAAATACCACAGGAATATCAGCAGCAGATAGAGCGCGTACCATTCAAGCTCTTGTCAATCAAGATACCAAACCGAATGACTTGGCACGCCCTGGACATATCTTCCCATTAATTGCCAAACCAGGTGGTGTTTTGCGGAGGACTGGGCATACGGAAGCTGCAATTGACTTAGCACGACTGGCCGGAAAGCAGCCCGCTGGCGTTATCGTTGAGATCATGAACGAAGACGGGACAATGGCACGACTTCCTGAATTGTTTAAAATAGCTGAAAAGTTTGATCTCAAACTCGTTTCCATCGAGGACTTAGTAGCCTACCGCATGAAGAACGAGTCGCTAATTGTGCAACGAGAAGACATGGTATTACCAACTGCTTTCGGTGACTTTAGGCTACGTGCTTTTGAACAGGTAACAAACGGACAGGTGCACCTTGCGCTAACTTTGGGCACTTGGAGAGAAGATGAACCCGTCCTTGTTCGGATGCATTCCACCACTATTGGAAACGACTTATTCTATTTACTTACAGATGATCCAAAATCTCAATTAGAAAAGGCTTTAAAAAAAGTGTCTGACGTTGGGAAAGGAGCAATTGTCTATATGAACCAAGAGATGAATGGAACTAACAATCAGCTTTTGAAGCGCTTAACGTCTTATAAAGAAAAGTTGGCTGAAGGTGAAAATGTAAAGCGGAATATGTCTTTTAGCAAAGATGCTCGTGATTTTGGTATTGGTGCCCAAATATTACACCAGTTGGGCGTTAAGAAAGTGAAATTACTCACAAACAATCCCATTAAGAGGGTTGGAATAGTGGGCTATGGATTAGAAATAGTAGAAAATGTTACCATGTAATTTTAGGGATACATTTGATCGCATAAGATCTTTAATGTCGAGTTAGCAGTTGGTAACAAAAATAGAATGGCCACTCCATGAATTACAAAGCGCCCGTTAAACATCATTTAGCGGGGCTTTTTTTTTGAGCAATGCAAATGAAAATCCAATTTCTAATGAAACCAAAAATCCCCGCCAAATAGAAATTTGGCAGGGATCTTTTACTGTTTATTCAAGTGTCGCTTAGTTGGACGCTTGTTGTTTCTTGATCAAATTCAATGCTGAACCTGCTTTGAACCACTCAATTTGCTGTGCATTGAAGGTATGGTTACAAATGATTGTATCCTTTGAGCCATCCTCATGATTCACAACAAGGGTTAGTGGTTTGCCTGGGGCAAAATCCATCAAGTCAACTAAATCAAATGTATCATTCTCTTGTATCAAGTCGTAGTCTGCTTCATTGTCAAAAGTCAATCCTAGCATGCCTTGCTTTTTCAAGTTGGTTTCATGAATTCGGGCGAAGGACTTTACCAAAACGGCACGAACGCCAAGAAAACGTGGTTGCATGGCGGCATGTTCCCTTGAAGAACCTTCACCGTAGTTATGATCACCCACAACAAGTGTTGGCACTCCAGCATCACGATAAGCAATTGCAGACTCGGGAACACGCATGTATTCGCCTGTCTTCAAGTTTTTAACGCTATCTGTTTTTTCTGTGAATGCGTTAACAGCGCCTGTTAAGGTGTTATCTGAAATATTCTCCAGGTGGCCTCTAAATCGCAACCAAGGGCCAGCCATGGAGATGTGATCTGTGGTACATTTGCCTTTCGCTTTTATTAAAAGTCGCATACCACTAATATTTTCGCCATTCCAAGGAGTAAAGGGCTCTAGAAGTTGTAAGCGTTTGCTATCTGGCGCTACTTTCACTTCAACACCACTCCCATCCGCTGCGGGCGCATGGAAACCGGCATCTTCGACCGCAAAGCCTGCTGGTGGCATTTCTAAACCTGCTGGCTCTTCCAATTTTACAGCAACCCCATCTGCATTGATCAAGGTATCTGTCATTGGATTAAATGTCAAGTCACCTGCAATGGCTAAAGCGGTAACAACTTCAGGAGAGGCTACAAAAGAGTGGGTATTGGGATTGCCATCATTGCGTTTTGCAAAGTTCCTGTTGAATGAGGTGATAATGGAATTCTTGCGATTAGGATCGTCCGTATGACGTGCCCACTGCCCAATACAGGGACCGCATGCATTTGCCAATACTACACCGCCAATATGTGAGAAGGTATTCAAAATACCGTCGCGCTCGGCTGTATACCGGACTTGTTCTGACCCAGGAGTAATCGTAAACTCTGCTTGTGCAACCAATTTTTTATCGATAGCCTGCTGTGCCAAGCTAGCAGCACGTGTCAAGTCTTCATAAGAGGAGTTTGTACAAGACCCTATCAAGCCGACCTCTAACTTAGCTGGCCAACCTTCCTCATTTACTTTAGCAGCAAATTGAGACAGTGGGGTCGCTAAATCTGGTGTGAATGGCCCATTGATATGTGGCTCTAATTCAGAAAGGTTAATTTCAATAACTTGGTCAAAATACTTTTCCGGATTTTGGTAAACTTCTGCATCGCCATTTAAGTGTTCTGCGATAGCATCTGCCATGGCGGCAACTTCGGAACGGCCAGTGCCTTTAAGATATTCAGCCATTTTAGGACCATAACCAAAAGTGGATGTCGTGGCACCTATCTCGGCTCCCATATTACAAATGGTACCTTTTCCAGTACAACTGATTGCATCTGCACCATCACCAAAGTACTCTACTACAGCTCCAGTACCACCTTTTACAGTAAGAATACCGGCTACTTTCAAAATCACATCTTTAGCAGAAGCCCAACCACTCAATCGGCCGGTAAGCTTTACACCAATTAATTTTGGGAATTTCAACTCCCATGGCATTCCTGCCATAACATCTACGGCATCGGCTCCACCTACACCAATAGCAATCATACCTAAACCACCCGCATTAACCGTATGGCTATCGGTACCAATCATCATTCCGCCTGGAAAAGCATAATTTTCCAAAACCACTTGATGTATGATTCCTGCGCCTGGAGCCCAGAAACCAATACCGTATTTATTAGAAACGGATTGTAAAAAATCAAAAACCTCACTGCTCTTATTAATCGCACTCTTTAAGTCGGCTACTGCGCCATTTTCAGCTTGAATTAAGTGATCACAATGAACTGTTGAAGGAACAGCAACTTGAGGCTTGCCCGCTTGCATAAATTGCAAAAGTGCCATCTGCGCGGTGGCATCTTGCATCGCAACGCGATCCGGTGCAAAGTCTACATAGTCTACTCCTCTTTTGAAGGGGGCTGTAGCTTTGCCATCCCATAGGTGTGCGTAAAGAATTTTTTCTGTCAATGTGAGTGGACGACCTAATAAGTCGCGCGCCGCTGCAACGCGCTCTGGAAAACGGTCGTACACCGCTTTTATCATGTCTAAGTCAAATACCATAAGGTGTAGGGTTTAAAGATTTTTAACAATGGCGCGAAAGTACAAAAATGCGAGTTCAAATGCAAGCTTTCTATCGTTTTAAGTTGATTGTCTATCAACTTAACTATTTAAGTTGCTTTTTTTTGAATTTTCAACAAATTACCATGAAAATGACAAGAAGTATTGAAAACTTCACAAAAAATGAGTGGTTTCCATAGAAGACCTCCCTAAATCACCACACGGTTTTAAAGCATGAAATCACCTCAAAAGGGATGACTTCCATCAAAATCGAGGCGGAAAATTTTTCGCATTGATGCTAACTAAAAAGATTTACCAATTCACAATCGCCCTATAAAAAGTCAGCTATATGGTAGAAAGAGACTTTTCTGAGCCGACACAAGCATGATGTGAATGATTCTAAAGTTTTTGAGGTGTTATCAATTTTATTTAGCGTGTCAAGATAACGTACTCTCGGACTACTTGCCTAAGAAAGTTTTCTTTTGAATGCTTGGGTACCTCTACACCTAATAATTGTCCAATAGTATCAGCCGTTTCATTGATCAAAGAAGTATATTTACTAGACGTATAATACTTATTGCGCAAGACTAAATCTTTCAATGTTAAAATGGAGTCTTCAGTGAGAAACGCCACTTGTGGAAAATTAATTTCAGTACTTTCGGTGTCCTTAATTTTTAAAATCTCTTGTAATCCTGTTCTATGGGTTTTGCCCTCGTTAATCACTATGGTATTGGCCAACAAATCGCCGAGACGTTGCTTGCGTTTGGACGTTGTAACCAAAAAAAATGCAAGTAATCCTGCGGAGGCAGCCAAATCAGGTATGCGGAAAATCCAACGAATTAGATAGTCTAATAATTCTGGGGCGTTACCCGTAAGCTTTCGAACACGCAATCCCAACATAATTTTACCGGGTGTTCTACCATTTAAAAAAATCTCAAAAAGCAACGAGTAAAAAAAGTAAATACTCAAAAGAATGGTTATGAATACATATCGTAAAACTTCTTTCTCGCCTTCAAAAACATCAAAGGCAGCGGCAGTCATTAAGGATAAAACCAAAACAATGGTCAAAAAAATTTGATCAATAAAAAATGCGAGTGCCCTACTAGATCCATCTGCAAGATTTAATTCGATAGTAACGTTTTGAGGCGTTTGGATTTCTATTTTATTCATTGAAAAAACTTTAAGCTTTTATTGGTGCTAGACTATTCTATTGGGATAACAACATTTCATGGCTTTTCACTTCTACTAAAAAACAACAGAAACAGAAATTGTATTATTGGGCTAAAATATAAAATTGATTCTATATATAAAAAGCCCCGCACTAAGTGCGAGGCTTTCGGTTCTGCGGAGAGTGAGGGATTAGTTTACATGATCCCGTTTGGGGGGAGGACTCATAACCGAAAGCCTGCCTATCGGCTGCTTTTTTTGTTGGCTAGGGTTTCGAAAAGTCATCACTTTTCAACCCAGGCCAACAAAAAAAGCCCCGCACTAAGTGCGAGGCTTTCGGTTCTGCGGAGAGTGAGGGATTCGAACCCCCGGAGGTATGACCCTCAACGGTTTTCAAGACCGCCGCATTCGACCGCTCTGCCAACTCTCCGGTGCAAAAGTAGAAAAAAATGCTTCCCATCCAAGTGGAG
>JAIULY010000049.1 GCA_022565875.1 Schleiferiaceae bacterium
ATATCGTCCTTACAAAAACTATTTAGTCACGGAAATACCGCATTAGAAAACATAACAAACAAGACAATGACGCTACTCCAAACGTCTTGCTTCTTGCTATGCATTATACCTATTTGTTTGAGGCCATTCCAAAAGGATGTTAACGATGGAGCCCCATCCTAAAAGTCCTTATCTGCCAAACGCTGATTTACTAGGGGGGGGGTTAAGCCTTCATTGACAATTAGTTAGCGCCTGACCAAAAAGTACCTCCGCGTCTTTTTTGATTGAAATCATCCTTTTAGGAGCAGACTCAACGATTATAATTGAGGAAAAGGAAATTGTTCCTTTGGCCGATTGGATGGGGGTGTCTTGATGCAATACTTTCTGCGGTGCCGTTCTGAGTGGTTAAAACCATCAACTCAGGGCACTGATTTTTTTCGGGTTCACCAATCCGGTTATCCATGCCCAAATGAGAGCAGAACCAGCTGCAAGCAACGCGCTTACAACGCCAAAATCGGCAACCCACTTGAGCAACAATGCTGTAATAACTGTTAGCACAACAGTGCCAAACAATTGAAAATACAGCTGTGGTGAAAAGCCCAGGGGGAACCGCTTGTTACACACATAGAGCTGCGCCAAGGCCGTGAGCAATTGTGTAATTAGGGTGGTAATGGCCGCTCCTATAGTGCCAAATGTGGGAATTAAAACCAAATTCATCACTACATTGATGGACAAGCCTATTGCTGCAATGCGGTTGAGCGTACGCAAACTGCCATTTGCTGTGAGCAATGACCCAAAGACATAACTCATTATATAGCCAGCAAAACCACCAACAAGCCACATAAATGTTGCCGCTGTTGCGAAAATTTCGTGGACGTAAAATAGCGCCATCAATTCGTAACTGAATACAACGCCAGGCACAATTGCGCCTATAGCTAGGGTAATAGCAATAGAGAACGCAGCGAGTAACAAAGGCTGTACCTTTTCACGGGTGCTTATTAGACGAGAAAACATAGGCAGCAGCAATACGGCAAACAAGAAACCAACTTGCGTGAAGGCTTCTATCAATCGATAGGCGGCGGCATAGATACCGGCTGACTTAGCGCCTGCCAATCTTTCGAGCATCACGCCGTCTACCTTGTTGTGCAACCCCATTAATAAAATGAGCAAAGCATAGGGCCATGTCTCGCGGATTACAGCTTTAAAAGACACCACACTAAACGTCCAATGAAACTTGGCGCCACGACGATAAAGTACACTCCAACCGATAACTACCGTGATGAGAAATGCAAAGGTTTGGGAAATGATAAATGCTTCAATGGAAAACCATTGTTGGCCCACCGCAGAAAACAACAACCAACCCACCATGCCAATCATGGCGAGTTTATCTATCACAGAAAGCAATGCATCTGTGCGAAACAACTGTAAACCAGAAATATTGGAACGCAAAAACAAAATGAAGGAAAGCAAAAATTGATTCACAGCCAACAAGGCAACGAGTTTAAAAGCATAAGCATCGTATCCCAACAAAAAGGTGACCCCAAAAAGGACCATGGCATAGAAAATGGCCAACACCAACTTAATTGAGGCTAATGCGCCAAATCGATCGGCAATTTGCTCGGGGTGCTGGGCAATTTGTCGGTTGTTGAAGTTTATAATACCCAAATCCAACAAAATATTGATAAGGAAAGAGAGGTTGAGTAACCCAAAATACAATCCATAAGCTTCGGGGCCTACCCTATTCTGAACCGTCATGTCGATGCCAAAAATCCATAGTGGCTTCACCAGAAAATTCAGCAGCATGATTAAGACGAGACTATTTAGGAATTTTTTAACCATGCCAAAAGGCCTCTAAGTTAGTGTTCTTCTAGGCCGTCGAAGTAAATATCGGCGGCACGCAAACTGTCAGAGAGAAACACTTGAGCTTTAATACCACCAAAACTACTGGTCGCCATGGGAATGATGCTGTTTACATTTTCGTCCAACAAAAAACAATCGATGCCTTCACTCTCAAGTTTTGTTTTGAAAATGTGGGCTCTAAAGTAGTTGTCAAACGTTGCTATGGTTACTTTTTCTTCCATTCAAAAGTTTCAATCAGGCGCACAATTTCGTCAAACATAAAGGCATTTACCGGTTTCAACGAATCGGCATTTGGTGGTGCGTAAAAATACAATGCACCTCGAATAAAATGATCGGTGCTATCCGTTAAGAAAAATTGGGTGTTAGACGCCGTATTACCAATCATTTGAAAAACAAGTCCATAAACGTCTTTATATTCGTTTTCAAATTGTTGTTCTTTGATACCATCAGCCACAACAGTGTGTCGCATCGCCAACTCCTCCGCTTCCTTAAACAGTACATCACGGCTATTTTCTGCACCAATAGGCTTATAGGTCAATTGTATTCGAGCTTTCAAGTCGGGGTAATAGACATCACCCCAGCAGTCGTTTTCTTTGTGAGCTTCCCATTGGGCAGCGGCATTCATTTCAAAACTGTAGTTACACTCCAAATCCAATGTATTGTATTCCCCTTGCGGTAATCCTATGCGCATATAGCCGTAGGGTAAAGGCAGGGGGTCATCAGCGCAAGATGCTACAAGCAATGCCATTACAAAAAACACGAAACTCTTATGCCGCATCACTTTCATTTTCGTTTGTTTTTGGAATAGTTATTTTAAGGCGTTGAATGCGGCGCTTGAGAAGTAATTCGATTTTAAATACAAAACCATTAAATTGAAACTCCTCATTTTTGGAGGGAAACTTTCCTGCAATTTCCAATACAAAACCCGCCAAGGTATCCGCTTCACCTTTTGCGGCCTCAAATTCATCACCTTCAATACCAATGACTTTGTAAAAATCATTGAGGGGCGTTTTTCCTTCAAAGGTATAGTTGTAGTCGTCTAACTTGGAATAAACCAGTTCATCCTCGTCAAATTCATCACTAATTTCACCAACAATTTCCTCTAGGATATCTTCTAAAGTGGTAATGCCTGACGTTCCGCCATATTCGTCAACTACAATGGCTAAGTGAATTTTTTTGGCTTTGAACTCCACCAATAAATCATCAATCTTTTTGTTTTCAGGTACAAAGAAGGGATCCCGGAGCAGTTTCATCCAATCAAAATCATCGTCTTCTTTGATGTAAGACAGCAAATCTTTGATATAAAGAATACCGAGAACTTGATCAAAATTTCCTTCGTAAACAGGCAGTCGCGAATAACCAGAATCACGGACCACCTTTAGCACCTCGCGATAAGGTGTTGTGCTATCAAGTGCGACCACATCCGTGCGCGGTCGCATCACCTGCTTGACATTGGTGTTGCCAAACTTCAAAATACCTTCCAAAATTTTCTGCTCCTCTTCACTACCTTGGCCATCCTCAGCCATTCGAATGGCCTCACCCAAATCGTCAACAGATATTTCTTTTGAATTGCGAACAGGAAATTTCAATAAGCCACTTGAGCGTATTAAAACAAAATTGAGTGGTCGCCAAAAATTCAAGGTAAGGTACGTTGGCTTTGCCATCAGGCGAGCAAACTTTAAGCGATCTGAAGTAGCGTAAACCTTGGGCAGCACTTCGCCAAATAGCAACAACAAGAAGGTAATAATCACCACTTCAATGATAAAACCTAAAATAGGGAAGTCAGTGAAATTGATAAGTTCATTGGTCAGATATCCACTCAACAAAATGAGAGCTATATTGATAAAGTTGTTGTTTATGAGAATAGTGGCTAGCAATTTATCAGGGGCTTCCAGCAACTTTAGCAACACTTGGTCACGTTCTTCGGAGCTGTTTTTTAAGTCATCGTAATCCGTAGGAGTTAGCGCGAAGAAAGCGACCTCAGACCCAGAGACTAAGCCTGAGAAAAACAAAAGAACAACAACTCCAAGCATTGGCCAGATTAGTTGGGCATCAAAGTGTTGGAGAAATCCAAGAATACTAAGTAAGGGTTCGGGCTCAGGGTCCAATTGTTCGTGTTTTGGTTACTACTTTGCAACGATAACCAACTGGCGTTGCATGGGCGAAAATAAAAAATTAAAAAGGCAAATCGTCTTCGTTACCGTCATTTTGAAAATTGGTCATTGTAGGTGCCGCTTGGGCGCTCGAAGAGGTTTGTTGCGGTGTGTGTTGCGGCGTATCGCTAGTGTTCTCGTTAGATGAACTTTCCGAAGTAGCAGTATTGGTACTGTCCATCGGACCACCGAGCATTGTCATATTGTCAGCATTTATTTCAGTAGAATACCGCGTTTGATTCTGGTCATCTGTCCATTGGCGTGTGCGAATACGGCCCTCAATAAAAACCTTCTGACCTTTTTTCAAATACTTTTCACAAACTTCTGCCAAGCCTTTTCGTCCAACCACGATGTTGTGCCACTCGGTAAGTGTAACCTTTTGACCCTCGCGGTTGTTGTACGACTCAGATGTAGCGATTGGAAAGCGCACGAGAATTCCGCCACCTTCGAAACGCTTTGTTTCTGGATCTTTTCCTAGGTTTCCGATTAACATTACTTTGTTGAGAGTTCCAGCCATTTTATTCAAATTTTATTTGCTAATGCATTGGCGTAAAGCCAAAAAAGCACCATCAAAAACAATCAGTTTTTACTTTTCGGTCAAGTGCAAAGGTATGATATAAAGTTCGATGAATTGAGATAGTAAAACAGGCACGGGAAAATCTTTTAAGTCACTAATTAACACCCTTTTGTAATCAGACATCGCCGAAATTGAGGGCATGCCTTCCGCCACCAAAAAGCGACAGTGCAAGTGCTGATGACTAAGTTTATGTACTTTTTCGTAACCCGTATCCATCCAGCTTTTTACGTCCCATTCAACAGGAATCACATTCGAAAAAATATCCGATTGTTGCTGTTGTTCAATCAACGGAAATTCCCACAACCCCTCCCAAATATCGCCTGCAGAGCGCTTCTTCAAAAAGGTAAAGCCATCAAAAATGGGTATGATATAATTAAAGTACCGATGTCGTACGGCAGTTTTTTTGGATTTTACAGGCAAGTCTTGTACTGTGTTTGTTGCCCAAGCACTGCAAGAAACTTTAAGCGGACAGGCATTGCAGTCAGGGTTTTTTGGCGTACATTGCAACGCACCAAATTCCATAATAGCTTGGTTGTGCAAAGCCGGTTGTTGTCGATCTAGCAAATCGTCAGCTAATTGTTGAAAGTGTTTTTTTCCTTGGGTGCTATCAATTGGCAAATCGACTCCAAGGTATCGAGAAATGACTCGAAAAACATTGCCATCGACGACTGCGTGGGGCAAATCAAAAGCAAAAGAGGCTACCGCTGCGGCGGTGTAAGGCCCAACACCTTGAAGTTTTTGAATATCCTTAAAAGAATTGGGAAACACACCTCCACACTCAAAGGCAACAAATTTAGCTGCAGCGTGTAAGTTGCGTGCACGGCTGTAGTAACCAAGGCCTTGCCAAAGCTTGAGCACCTCATCTTCGGATGCATTCGCAAGCTTTTCCACGGTTGGGAATGCATTTGCAAAAGCGTCAAAATAGGCCATACCTTGATTGACGCGCGTTTGCTGGAGGATAACTTCCGACAGCCAAATGAGATAAGGATTATTGGTGTTTCGCCAAGGCAGATCGCGTTTGTGGATAGCGTACCAATCTTGAATTACTGGAGAAAAAAGGGCCATTTTTTTATTTGCCACAGGCTTATGAGTTAAAATTTAAGAAATTATGATTTTGATATAATTTTTAGGCGTATATTTGCGCCCTCAAAAATAGCAGTTCTAATTAATTTATAAACATTTAATTCCCAAAGAGATGACTAAAGCTGACATCGTAAACAAGATTTCTGACAAAACAGGAATGGAGAAATCAGAAGTTCAAACAATCGTTGAAAACTTCATGGGCGTTGTAAAAGAGTCTTTGGAAAGCGGCGATAACGTTTATTTGCGCGGATTTGGCAGTTTCATTTTGAAGAAGCGCGCAGAAAAAACAGGACGCAACATTTCAAAAAACACTACTATTCGCATTCCAGCTCATTACATTCCTGCTTTCAAGCCGGCCAAAGTTTTCTCAGAGACGGTAAAAGCTCAGGTAAAAGTAGACTAAAAAATCATGCAGAAAGGGGTAATTGTAGTTTTATTAGGCGGAATTCTTCTAGGTGGAGCATTATACATGGCGCCGAGATGGCCTAGTGAGGACAATGCCCGTCTGGAAGAGGAGATTAACAGAGAGACCTCAGCTACGACTCTAGACGAGAAGGTAGCTGAGGCGACTCGCATTATTAGCGAAGGAAGCCGACCACCAATGGAAGCCATTGGATTACTAAGAGAGGTAGTAGAGGAAGACCCGAATCACTTGATGGCGAATTATCGCCTCGGGGAGTTTTCAGTGATGAGTGGCCAATACGAAAAAGGGATAGAGCGATTTGAGAAGGTGTTGGAAATCGACCCACTCAATTCTGGCGCCATCCGTTATTTGGCTATAAGTTTTAATGAAACCGGAGCCACCGACAAAGCGATAGCGGTGATTGAAAACTACCTACAAGAAAATCCCAATTCTCCAGTTTTGGATGAAATAACGCAATTGAAGGCGTATATTTTAGAAAATCCCGGCGGCGCTGAATAAGCTAAAGAAGTATTAAAACATTGTTTAACAACTAAAAAATTTGCTATGCCAAGCGGAAAGAAAAGAAAGCGTCATAAGATGGCCACGCACAAGCGCAAAAAGCGTTTACGCAAAAACAGACACAAGAAGAAATAATTTCTAAAAGTTTCAATTGACCGTGTGGGAGAGTTTCATGCGGTCTATTGCTTGATTAGTCGGTGGCAATAAAAATTGCAAACGGCTTTTAAAAGTAAAATTGGTTCTTTGAAAATTTTTGGTGACGTGTCGACAGAATTGTTTATTCACAGCACCACAGACGACAGTGCGGTATTGGCGTTAGTAAAAAACGGTAAACTTACCGAACTACTACATCAAGATGCCGACAACAGTTTTTCTGTAGGTGATGTGTACCTGGGAAAGGTAAAGAAAATAGCCTCTGGCCTCAACGCAGCATTTGTTGAGGTAGGCTACGACAAGGATGCATTTTTGCATTATCATGACCTCGGCCCTCAAGTTCGTTCATCACTATCCTATACCAAGAAGGTGCAGCAAGGAAAGCAGCACTCCAATCTCATCGGTTTTAAAAACCAACCGTTAATTAAAAAAGACGGTAAGATTGAAGATGTACTGCAACCCGGGCAAGATATTGTGGTTCAAATTGCTAAGGAACCCATCTCTACAAAAGGCCCCCGGATTACCTCTGAACTTTCTATTGCAGGTCGCTACATTGTTTTGGTGCCTTTTTCTAATCGCATCTCTGTTAGTCAGAAGATAAAGGAGAAGGAAGAAAAAGACCGCTTACGCGAGATCGCCACCAGCTTGCAGCCACCTAATTTTGGTATTATCATCCGCACCGTAGCACAAAATCGGACGGTTGAAGAACTTGAAACCGACCTCAAGAATTTGCTCAACAAATGGAAAACCAAACACCGCAACATCAAACGCGCAAAAGCACCGTTTCGATTGTTGCGAGAAATGGACCGAGCAAGCGCGTTCTTGAGAGATGTAATGGACGATTCTTTTGAGAGAATTGTCGTTGACGACGAAGTACTCGCTGGCGAAATAAAAGAGTTTTTGGAAGGCTTTGCGCCCAAAAAAGCTGAAATCGTCAAACTACATAGTGGAAAAACCACCATGTTCCAACAGTACGGTATCGATCGTCAAATCAAAACCTCCTTCGGGAGATCTGTGTCGATGGTGAAAGGTGCTTACCTCATTATTGAGCACACCGAAGCCATGCACGTAATTGATGTCAATTCAGGAAACAGAACGAGTTCCGATGAAGATCAAGAAGCAAATGCTCTAGCTGTAAATCTTATTGCAGCTGAAGAAATTGCAAGGCAATTGAGACTTCGAGATATGGGTGGCATTATAGTGGTCGACTTTATTGATATGCACAAAGCTGAAAATCGTAGAGAACTCTACAATACGCTTAAAGAAATCATGAAATCAGATCGCGCTAAACACAAAATCTTACCCCCGAGTAAGTTTGGTTTAGTTGAAATCACACGACAACGTGTGCGCCCAGAAATGAATGTGGACATCAAAGATGACTTAAATAACGATCAAGTTGAGTCTTCAATCCAACTGATTGGACTACTTGAACAGCAATTTGAAAGAATTGCCTCCGCTACCGATCAAAAGCGGGTGTTTTTACATGTACACCCTTTTATTGAGGCTTACCTCAACAAAGGCTGGTTCAACCCCATTGCAAAACAATGGTCTAGAAAGTACAAGAAGAAGTTAAAAGTTGTTGTGAGAGATGCATACAAACTTCTAGAATACAGCTTTAAAGACGTTGAAGGCAACGTTCTTAAGCTTCAAGCTTCAGAAGAAGTATAACATTTCTACAAAAAAGTATAGCCCTTGTACCAATTGGTGCAAGGGCTTTTTTGTGCCTCCATCTTTGCTGCCCTTTGCTAAAGCTCACCCCCTCTACTCGGGCGTGTATCAAGCCTCATTCCAATGCTCGCGGTCTAGGTTGCGGTATTGTATCGCTTCCGCTAAATGATGAGGTTGTATGGCTGAACTATCGTCTAAATCGGCAATGGTGCGGGCCACTTTTAGAATCCTATCATAGGCCCGAGCAGAAAGATTTAGTCGATCCATAGCATTTTTCAAGAGCTCTTGCCCCGTTGCATCTATCTTGCAGACTTGACGCAATTGCTTGCTGTTCATTTGAGCATTACAATACATGTTGGGCCGATCTTCAAACCGTTGTGATTGCCGGTCGCGCGCCGCAATGACTCGCTCGCGTATAGCCGCACTCTTTTCACTTTGGTATTCTGCCGAAATTTCTTCGAAACTCACAGGTGTTACCTCTACGTGTATGTCAATGCGGTCTAGAAGTGGCCCGCTCACTTTGTTGAGATACTTTTGAACAGCGCCAGGAGGGCAAACACAGCTGCGTTCAGGATGATTAAAATATCCGCAAGGACACGGATTCATGGAGGCTACCAACATAAAGGAAGCAGGAAACTCAACCGCACTGCGAGCCCTGCTAATACTTACCCTGCGCTCTTCCATAGGCTGCCGTAGCACCTCCAAAACCGTCCTCTTGAATTCCGGTAGCTCATCCAAAAATAAGATTCCGTTGTGTGCTAAGGAAATTTCTCCGGGCTGTGGAAAACCACCGCCGCCAACCAGGGCCACATCTGAAATGGAATGGTGCGGATTTCGAAAAGGACGTTGCGCTACAATACTAGTGTCAACTTTTAATCGGCCCGCTACAGAATGTATTTTGGTGGTTTCTAGGGCCTCATTAAGCGAAAGCGGAGGCAAAATACTACCCATACGCTTGGCGAGCATTGTCTTTCCTGCTCCAGGTGGGCCAATTAAAATAACGTTGTGACCACCGGCTGCGGCAATTTCTAAGGCGCGCTTGATGTTTTCTTGACCCTTTACATCCGAAAAATCAAAATCCGGATTTTCAAGATGCCCCTCAAATTCCTTGGAGATGTCAATTCGAACTGGCTTTTTAGTTGAAAAGCCTTGGAAAAATTCAATGACCTCAGTAAGGTCAGAAACCCCATAAACCTCGAAGCCATCGCCCACCATTGCTGCTTCTTTGGCGTTGCACTCTGGCAACAAAATACCCCGGTAACCCTCCTTTTTGGCCTGAATAGCGATGGGTAACGCCCCTTTTATAGGCTGTAGGCCGCCGTCTAACGACAGCTCTCCCATAATGATAAACTCATGCAGCCTGTCGCAAGGAATAGCCTCAGAGGCCGCCAAAACCCCTACAGCTATGGGTAAGTCGTAGGCAGAACCCTCTTTTCGAATATCAGCCGGTGCCATGTTTATGGTGATTCCCTTGCCAGGCCATTTCATTCCGTTGTTTTCATACGCAGCTATGATGCGCTGTTGACTCTCTTTTACTGCGCTGTCGGGCAGACCTACTAAAAAAAATTTAATTCCTCGGCCAATGTTTACCTCAATGGTGATGGTGGTGGCATCCACTCCGTGTACAGCACTTCCAAATGTTTTTACTAGCATAGTTCGATTTTTGCTGTAAAAATATGTAATTTTTCAATTACAGCAAAATACTCCAGTAAAATTTTACCTTCTTACGGACACCAACCTATATATCCTCCTCACTTGCTAAACATAGGGCGACCATAACACATAAAAAATACCATTCAGCAATGAATAGCACGCCATTGCCAATGCTACGATAACCCTATTTGTCCAAATAGGTGCTCCTCTGCTCAATCTCCCATTCGATACTATCAGGCAATAGCAATGAAAAATTATAACCCGTACTTGCTTCTATAGCTGCTATAGTAGTCGTGTAGTTGCGCCAATCTTCATTGCGTATCCCTTGTATATTAGGCATCATTACAGCCAAACTACTCAACGTTCTTGACCGAGCCTCTTTAGAATTAGTTTCTGGTGTAAAGAGCACAATCTTAAAACAGCTGTCTGGTATCGCCACTTTTCCAGTGTCGTGGAGGTAGGTAGTTGTGTGGTAAACTCCCCCAGCAATAAGGTACATATTGGCGCCTTCTGTCACTGCTTTTCGCAAATAGTAATCCTCAAAACGCAACCAAACCCCGCGATTTAAATCGGGGGTTTGGGGCACGACATTAGACAGAAAGAAAGTGTTTCTGTTAGCTTCGTCTGTATTGGAGCGTTCTTTGGACCGCAACAGGTGTCCTCGATCATATCCTGTATGCGTGTAATCGCGATGGCGAACCACGTAAAACGAATCAGGCAAGCTGGTGTCGGCCAAAAACTGCCCTTTGAAACGCTCTGTTTCACCTACCCAACTGCTATTGAGCTGCCAAGCCACCCAGTTTGGCGCATTACGATGGCCACAGTAACTCAACACATAGTCTTCTCTAACTAAAATAAACTCATCGGTGGTATCCGCATCTTGGGGCAACCCGAATGGCGTATGTGGTGTTTCATAATGGTGGTACACATAATCCACTGCATTTTCATAACCTGAATAAGCTGTTATAGCAGGCTCAGATTTCGATTGTTTTCTCAGTTGTTTGTCGATAAAAAGCACAAGCAAGATGAGCAACAAAAGCAATAGAATAGCAACTATCCAATACTTTACTCGAGAAGGCGAATCAGCCATATCAATTATCTAGCTATCTGTATTTTGGTGGTCGTAATACCATCTTGTGGGGTTGACAACCGCAAAAAATACAAACCTGCAGGAAGCGTCAAATTCCATTGTTCTTTGATGCTTGTTGCTTTCTCAACCGTTCGCTCGGCTACAATCTTGCCCTGCAAATCTACCAGTGCGAGGTGCCATGTTCGAGCCTCACCCGCTGCGGCTTCCACAACAAAACTGCCATCAGATGGATTGGGGTACACCATCAAGGTTTGCAACGGCGAAACATCTTCGCTAGATACTGTGGAGCTCACTAAAAAATATTTGCGATACTCTTGACCAAAGTCGAGTGGTAAGTTTCTAAAGAAATTAACACCGCCATACCCTTGGAGGCGCAAAAGTCCACTTCCTAAATTGTTAGCCCACCAGCCTAATCCATTTCCACTGCGATCACCCACAACCAGTTCGTAACAGCCAGCCCCTAAGTCTAATGTGTCGTAATACATGGTATTACTAGCCAAGCCATCGCCATCCGCCACTACAACGCCGTCGTCAAGACGGGTTACTTTCCACCAGGTGTCACTTCCTACGGAGTTGGTTCTAACCGTTAAAAACATTTTTCTCGGAAAAACCTCTACGTTTTCAAAAGTGCTTGTTGCTGTGCTATTTAACAAATATTCATCGGTTTGGCCATTAGGTAAATCTGCCGTTGCAGTGAAAGCATTGGTGCCGGCAACAAACTCCCACAAACCAAAAATAGGAGTGGGTATTTCTACAATTTCCTCCTCGAAAAAGTCGAGCGTTCCTGTCCAGTTGTGGGTGTACCAACCGCCACCATTAAATTGATAGCGGATGCGGCATGAGGTCAAAGGCTGCTCTCCTTTGTTTCTGATTTTCACTATTACTTTACCGCACAACGGATTCATACGCTTAAAGTCGTCTTCTTGGCTTGGCGCAAGAACTTCCATGAGTTCCACATCGTTTTGATGCGCTATCCCATTGGCTTCAAACAGTACGTTACCCACAAAGTATGTCGGGGGGGTCTCCCCTGCCGGAACGGTTACTGTATAATTTTGAATGTCAAAATTCAGGTCAAGTTGTTGTCCTGTGTGGTGGGGTGTTAATGGGTGATCATAAGAAAGCACTTTTCCGCCAGGACACCAATTTGCGCGATTATACAACCAAGTACCTCCTTGGGGCCAGATGGGATTGAGGCCACAGTCGTCGCGCCACATAGATTGCGTGGCAATAGTTTGGCCATTTACTTTCACATAATAATCGCGAATGCAAAACTCTGCACAATTTTGATTGTTGACAAAGCCATGACCTGATGGACTCACGCGCAGCCAAGAATATACGGTATTGTTTTCCAATTGAATGGTTTGTTCTCCAAACTGGTTGTTGTTAAACGCTGTGGGATTGGCATACGACCCACCCAAACTTTGCCACACCTTAGAGACTTTGTGAACATTTCTGGCCGGAATACCCTCTATCATTTCAAAATCAAGCGTAATGGCGAAACCGCTGCTCCAGCCTTGATATTGAACCTCAAACTCTACGCTATCTGATAATAACACTTGAAAATCGGTCACATCATAAACGAGTTTGTGAGTCCATGCACTGTTGAAACCATGCGCATTAGTACGCATGTAAGCGCCATAGGGTGTGATCATTTTGGCCACTTCAACGCGTTCGCCTTGATCGTTCAAGAGCCAAACAATTACTGTATAATCCCAATCAGAGCAACCAGTACTGGCGCAGCCCAAGGTCAAGTTCAAATTGATCCGGTGGTAGCTAGCGCCTGTGTTAGGGAATACCGCCCAAGCCTTGTACGTTTCGTACCACACCATATCAACAGCATTGTGGGCACGCACCAAGGTGGTATCTCCCGGGGCGGCTGTAGCGGTTTGTAACATCCCAACAGAGAGGAACGCAATAACCAAAAAGGATAGTAGTTTTTTCATGTGTGTTTTTTTAAATCTTTTCTAATCTTTATTAGATTTTCAACTTCATCTGTTTGGCCGTAGTCCATCAAATTTTGACCAAAATTGCACAAACAATTCGAAGGGCTAAGGTAATTAAAAGTGGGGAGGTAGAAGCAGTAACTCTAGTAAGTCGACGATGTACGGAGTCATTGCTTAGCAGCCAAACTGCACAATTCGGGTGCTCTGTTTGTAAAGTGGGATGTATCCTATGTAAAAACATCAACAAAACTTGAGTTCCCAAAAGATTAGCAGAAGAAACCACGCTTCAACATAACAATAAAACACTATCCAATAGCTCTTTAAGAATTAAGCAAAATCTATATCAACGTTCTTTCAGCCTTTTAGAAAACTTGATTTTCCCACTAAACTGTACTTGTTAGAACTCAAGTGAACCAGGAATGGCTCAGAATCTTGGTTAGGGTTTCGATTAAAGGAAATACTGAACCATGATTTAGCGAGCCGCTAGGCTGTATAGTAAGTTGTTTGCAAATAACCGCAGAGACCGAAATTAATATACCGATATCTCCACCATGTAAGAATGCTGAAAATAACCGCATAACGCAAAAATGCTTAGAAATAGACGTTAGTTAAGCATACAATTTCTTTTTTCAAAATACCACCCCCTATTCGTATACGCTTGCCAATAGGGTTTTTGTGTATTGAGTTTTTGGATGTAAATACATCTCATCAGCATCGCCAACCTCTACCAATGTCCCGTTTTGCATTACGGCCATTCGATCACTCATATACTTTACTACAGCCATGTCGTGACTGATAAACAGATACGTAAAGCCATAGGTGTCCTTTAAGGTATTCAACAAATTCAATACCTGAGCTTGAACCGAGACATCAAGTGCACTCACCGATTCGTCGCATACGATGCATTTGGGTTGAAGTGCTATTGCGCGGGCGATGCCAATGCGTTGCCGTTGTCCACCACTAAATTGATGGGGATATTTACCAAAATCACCGGGAGTAAGGCCCACCTGTTGCAGCAATTCAACTACTTTTTCTTTGCGCTCGTTTTTACTCTCCCCAATGTTGTGAACGGTCATTACTTCTAGTAGTGCTGACCCAACAGTTTGTCGGGGTTGCAAGGAGGAGTATGGATCCTGAAAAATGATTTGTACTTCTTTTCGAAAGTCTCGCAGAGCAGAACCCGAAATGGTGGCGATATCTTTCCCCCTGTAAAACAAGGCTCCCGATTCAGGCTTGAGCAGCCGCACCAAACAGCGGCCTAACGTAGACTTACCACTTCCGGACTCTCCTACCAAACCCAAACTTTCGCCAGCGTATAGGGTGAGATTGATGTCTTTTAATGCATGAAATTGCTTGGACTTACCAAACTGAAACATCCCGCGCTGCCCCTCGAACCATTTGTTTAGGTTTGTGATTTCAAACAACACTTCCTGTCCAATGAAGCGTGGGCGTACTTCCGTACTATCTGGACTTTCTCCCTCTAAAAAATCGGCAACTGTCGGGAGTTTTTGTGGTCTATGGTTTAATGTAGGACGGCAAGCTAACAATCCTTTTGTATAGGCATTTTGTGGGTGATAGAATACCGCTTCTATGGGACCTTGTTCTACTATTTTACCCTTGAAAAGCACAATAACTCGGTCGGCGATGTGTTTTACAACACCCAAATCATGGGTAATAAAAAGCATTCCCATCCCCCGTTCCTCTTGTGCCTTTTTAAGTAAAGTGAGTATGTCTTTTTGAACTGTAACATCTAGTGCTGTTGTGGGCTCATCAGCAATTAATAATTTAGGATCGTTGCTCAATGCCATGGCAATCATTACCCGCTGGCGCTGGCCACCGCTCAATTGATGGGGATAGCTATCAAAAATCCGCTGAGGGTCTGGAAGATCTACTTGTCGAAATAGTTCAAGTATTTTTTCGGTGGCATCTATCTCACTATAATGATGGATAGCCAACAAGCCTTCTGTGCATTGAAAACCGCAAGTATACGCTGGATTAAGCGCCGTCATGGGTTCTTGAAAAATCATGCTGATTTCTCTACCTCTCAGATGCCTTTTGCCATTCTCTGTGTTGAGCAATGCCAATTGCTGCTGATTGTCGGTGTAGGTAATGGTACCATTCCGGATGGTAGCTTGCTTGGGCAACAGTCCCATTATGGCAAATGACGTGAGGGACTTGCCACTTCCCGACTCTCCAACAATGGCCACACATTCTCCAGGTTGCACCTCAAAAGAGACCTCTGCAACGGTGCTATTCGGATTGCCTTCAAATCCTATAGTCAACTCTTTAACGGATAAAATGGGTGGCGTGATGGTCATACAGTTTTCTGAATTTTAGGATACAGGTACTTCTTCTATTTGGTCTTCCGTCAGCAAGGGAGTCATCATGTAACGCAGGACTAATTGGGCCACTGTTAATGTGTCTTTTTGACAATATGTTACAATGCGTTTCAGGTCGTTTTCTTCCCAGTACACCTGTCCCACCTGACTGCCATCAATATCGTCTTTTGGGCTTGGAATCCCCAAACATTTGGTGAGTAGCTTCAAAGAAGTATAGTTTTTCCAATCGCCAAACTTCCAGAGTTCCATCGTGTCGAGGTGTTGCACTTCCCAAGGCTTTTTTCCGTAGGTATTGAGTAAGCTGGGCAGTGTAACACCGTTAATCACCATGCGGCGAGCGATATAAGGAAAGTCAAATTCTTTGCCGTTGTGCGCACACAACTTGTGGCCTGCGGTGTAAAAAGATTTGTTGAGTAACTCGGCAAAATCCTGCAAGAGCACTTTTTCATCATCGCCATAAAAACTCTTGATTTTGAATCGACGTTGGTTGTCTTTGAAATAAAAAACGCCAACAGAAATACAAACAATTTTACCAAACTCAGCCAATATACCAGCGCGTTCTGCATAAAAGTCTTCTGGCGATACAGATTCTTCTCGTTGAAAACGCGTCTTGTGATCCCACAGTTCTTGCCAATCATGGTCAAGTTCGTCCCAACTCTTTTTTTGGCGCACCGTTTCAATGTCTAAAAACAAAATCTTTGTAAGGTCGTCTACGTATAGCATAGGGAAGTTGTTTTATAGTTGTGTTTTTGAAATGCTAAAGTAATTAAATTAGTAATACAAAAGCCACGCAAAAACAAAAACTATTGCATCCCACGCAAAGGCACAGGCGCCAATGACCGCACATCGCGCAACAAATGACGAGCGGAAAGATCCATTATTTCGGCCACCTCGTGCGGATGGTTGCTACTGTCTTTTTTCCCCGCTTTATGACCCAAACGAACAATGGTGGCATTGTACTCTGGTAAATTGATAATGTACTGCCCAAGAATACCTCGGAAATAATGGTTTACATAAGGTACATCTTGATGCACCCAAAAACTAATACCATATTCTGGTGAAAGATCGGGTTTTGTAGCAGCGGCAACAAATTCTTTGTCTAAAATGCGTTTGCCGTGGATGGTGCCTCCATGCAAATAAAGCTGCCCCAGTCGAGCAAAATCACGTGCATTGCTATTAAAGCAGCAATACGCATACGCATTGCCCTTTTTGTCGCCGTGGTAAAAGGCGAGCTCGTTGGTACCCAAGTGCTGCCAGAGAAATTGACTGTTAAAATTTTGGAGCGATTGGCCTGTTGCTCGCTCTAGCGCAATGGCCAATAATTGTGTAGCACCACTTTGATACTCGAAAGTAACACCAGGAGGATGTACTACAGCGACACCCTTTACAACCACCTCATTCACATCTTTGGCATAATACGATTTGGCAGTGATGCTAAATGGGCTACTATAACTCTCTTTCCAATCAAGTCCTG
>JAIULY010000050.1 GCA_022565875.1 Schleiferiaceae bacterium
CCATTAGACACAAACTGCTCACTGTCAGTGAGAAAAAACTTTGCTGATACTGACCACTTGCTTTGACCTTTTGCACCAAAAGTAAAGGCGATAGTCAGCAAAATAACCGAACTCATTCGTAAAAGATACTTCATTAATTTTCATTTTAATTGAGAAAATGGGCAAGCCACTGATGGCCAACTCAAAATTCATAGTTCTACTTATTTTAACTCTTTGTCAGGGACTGGAAAACATTTTCCATGCTGACTTCTTGTTTAGTGATTTCAATTATGGTTAGGTCGTGTTTTACCGCAAAATCAAAAATTCGCTTATTGATTTGCTTTTCCGCATCGCAAGTTAGTAAAAAAGCGCCACCCCCAAGGTCTGACACCTCGTGTACACCTTCTATTGTATGTAAGGGTTTGTATTCCCTTACTTCTTCAAAAGTAACTTTAATTTTAGAGCGATTCCCCAAGCTTTTCAAACTAGCAATGGTGTTATCGGTTTGAATCTCGCCTTTGTTTATGATAATGACGCGATCGCAAAGCGCCTCCACTTCTTGCATGATGTGCGTGGATAGCATTATGGTTTTGGTTTTCCCGATGCTTTTGATCAAATCGCGAATGCCAACAAGTTGATTGGGATCGAGGCCACTCGTTGGTTCATCCAAAATTAAAACCTCAGGATCGTGAAGTAACGCCTGCGCAATACCTACCCGTTGGCGATAACCTTTTGACAACTGCCCAATTTTTTTGGTTTTCTCAGGTGTAAGCCCTGTTAAAGCAATCATTTCATCAACACGGGATTTTGGCGATTGGGTAAGGCCTGCCACGAACTCTAGGTATTCCCGCACATACATTTCGAGATACAAAGGATTGTGTTCGGGAAGATATCCCACCCGCTTGCGCACCTCCAACGGTGACTCGGCCAGATCGAAACCACAGACCTCAACTGTCCCTTCCGTTTGGGGTAAATAAGTGGTGATAATTTTCATCATGGTCGACTTCCCAGCCCCATTCGGACCTAAAAAACCTAGAATTTCGCCCGTTTTAATCTCAAAACTTACTGCATGTAATGCTTTTTGCTTACCATAAGTTTTCGTTACATTGCTTACAACTATCGACATGTGTGCTTTTTGCCTTTGACTGTGATGGATTAAAAAAAGAATGTGCTTGTTACTATTGTGACAAAAATAAGGGTATTTTTGGGCGTATCTTATAATTGCGTAAAATAATTTTCGTGATTGCTCAGTTAGAATGGACTTTAGCTAGGAACGAAAGTCGCTTTTAGCACTATTTTTTACTCTTTTGCCAAAACAACAATTGCTGCGGCATCTTTCATTTGAATAAAAGACTTATGAAAATAGCCTTTTTGGCCAGAGCCAATTTGTATGACGTCCGAGGCGGAGACACCGTTCAAATTGAAGCTACTTGCAAGGCGTTACAACGTTTAGGTTTTTCAGTAAACATCCTCACACAACCAACGCGGGAAGCATTGGAAGAAGCCACTGTTATTCATTTTTTCAATTTAGCTCGACCAGAAGAAATTCTCCGGCATTGGTCTCTTGTAAAAAGTAAAACCTTACTAGTTTCCACCATTTACGTAGACTATTCTACCACACAAGCTAAACATCCTATTTTAGGGAAATTGCAATATCTAGTAGGCAAGCATGGGGTTGAGTATCTGAAAGCGTTGGCACGAGCTATAAAAGGTCAAATACCTTGGCCACCTTTTTTTTACCTTATTAATGGTCAACGTCGAAGTGTGCAAAGAATTCTTAAACAGGCCCATACCCTTATCACAAGCACAGAAAAAGAGGCCTTGCGAATCCAAAAAGATTTTGATGTAACTTTTGAGCCCGTCGTCATTCCATTGGGCGTGGATGCGGCTTACGTTTACCCAGAAACACCTGTTAACCGAACAGGGGTGTTGTGCGTGGGCCGGATTGAACCTTTAAAAAATCAATTGCACCTAATTGCCGTGTGCGTCAAAAATAATTGGCCCTTGACTATTGTAGGTCAACCCGCCCCCAATCACAGAGATTATTACGAAGCTTGTTTAAAGGCAGCTCAACAAAACGTCACTTTCATTGAATCTCTTGAACCAGAAGCACTTTGCAAACTGTATCAACAGCATCAGGTACATGCACTTCCAAGCTTTTTTGAGACCTTTAATCTAACGACATTAGAAGCTTTGGTTTGTGGTTGTAATGCCATATTAGGGCAGCACACCGACGCCACCGAAATTTATGGCGATGACATTCAGTATGTAGCGCCCAACGACAAATCCGCACTGGAGGACGCCATAAGCAAGGCGCTACAACATCCGCTGCCAAAAACCAAGGCACTGCACTACAGCGAACAATTTCAGTGGGATCGCATTGGTAAAACACTAGCAAAAGAATACCAACGCATTTGTTGAGCTTTTTTGTAATATTGACGGCTCCCCTTACACTATTGCTACAAGTTTTTTCAAACGACAACAAAAACAACCACAATGAATATTTTGAGTATTGCTAATGTATCCAAACACTACGGCGACTATCAAGCCTTGAGTGACATTACCATAGAAGTCCCAACAGGCAGTATATACGGTTTATTAGGGCCAAACGGTGCGGGGAAGACCTCGTTAATTCGCATCATCAATCAAATAACCGCGCCAGATAGTGGCCAAGTTTTTTTCAATGGGAAACCACTTGCACCGCACCACGTCACCAAAATAGGTTACCTGCCAGAGGAGCGTGGCTTGTATCGGAAAATGGAGGTGGGCGAGCAAGCTTTGTATTTGGCGCAACTTAAAGGACTATCAAAAGCTGAGGCTAAAAAAAGGTTAAAATACTGGTTCGAAAAATTTGATATCACTTCGTGGTGGGGCAAAAAAGTAGAAGAGCTCTCCAAAGGAATGGCACAAAAAGTTCAATTTATTGTTACCGTTTTGCACGAACCAGAGCTGTTGATTTTTGACGAACCCTTTTCTGGGTTTGACCCCATCAACACCAATTTGATTAAAGCCGAAATTCAAGAGCTCAATAAAAAAGGGGCGAGTATTATTTTCTCTACCCACCGCATGGAATCTGTAGAAGAGATATGTGAACATATTGCTTTGATTCATCAATCTAAAAAAATTCTTGAGGGTCGCGTGGATGCCATTCGCAAGCAATACAGTAACAACACGTTTGAAATAGGATTTTCACAGCCCTTGACGGCACTGAGCCAACTCCCAGAGAACATTGATGCTCAACTATCTGCTGACGGCACGAAAGGTGTATTTGCGCTACCGGAATCCCTCACGCCCAATGATTTATTGCCACTACTGCTCCCACAGGCACAAATTGTTTCCATGCGGGAAGTTATTCCATCTGTAAACGACATCTTTATCCAAGCCGTTGGTGGCAGTTCTGTTGAATAATAAAATTTTGAAATAATGAGTACATTAAGCTTAATCATTAAGCGTGAGTTTTTAACCCGCGTGAAAAAGAAATCCTTTTTAGTCATCACATTATTGGGGCCTATTTTGTTGGCAACGTTGATGATAGCTCCAGCCCTGATAGCTACTTTACCTGATGACAACCGCACCATTATGGTACTGGATCAACCTGGTATTTTGAACTACGACAAAGGCAGCGAAAAGCTAGCCTTAAAATACGCCGACCCCAAAACCATAGATTTGGAGAAAGCCAAGGAGCTATTTCAAGAAAGTGAGCACTACGCCCTACTCTACATCCCATCCGGATCCGGGTTTGACCCTGACTTTTTTGCTACAAAAATCTCCTTATTTGGCAAGAAAGACATTTCCATTACCGTAGAAAACCAGCTTCGCGATTTATTGAAAACCAATATAGAAAACGAAAAGTTAAAAATTGCAGGTGTTGACCCTGAGGTAATTGCTCAAAACAAGACGAAAGTATCCATTAAAACTATAAATCTCAGCGACAAAGAGGAGTCGGTGAGTTTCACGCCTGTCAAAATGGCCTTGGGGTACATCAGTGGTTTTTTCATTTACTTTTTCATCTTTTTCTACGCCGGACAAGTCATGCGCGGTGTCATTGAGGAAAAGACCAATCGCATTGTTGAGGTAATCATATCCTCTGTAAAACCTCGACAATTGATGTTGGGCAAAATCACGGGAATTGGTTTGGTAGGATTAGTGCAGTTTTTAATTTGGGTAGTTCTAAGTGGAGTAATTTACCTTTTGGCCTCAACTGTATTTCTCAAAGAGAAATTTGACACTGCGGCCTTGGCTCAACAAGACTCACTAGATGCTGTTGGGATGGACAAAGGCATGGAGATTATGAATGCCCTTTTGGCTATAGATTGGCCAATTATTTTAGGTTCATTTTTGTTTTTCTTTCTAGGAGGTTACTTATTGTACAGCGCTTTATTCGCTGCAATTGGTTCCGCTGTAGACAACGAAACCGATTCGCAGCAGTTCATGCTCCCCATCACTATTCCATTGATCGTCGCTATTTTAGTAACCTTGCGTGTGATTGAAAATCCAGATGGTGCATTGGCCTTTTGGTTCAGTATTTTCCCCTTGACCTCACCCATTGTAATGATGGTGAGAATTCCTTTTGGTGTGCCTTTATGGGAACTTGGATTATCCGTAATTTTGTTGCTTCTCGCTTTTTACGGTGTAACAGCTCTTGCTGCAAAAATTTACCGCGTAGGTATTTTGATGTACGGCAAGAAAGTCACTTATAAAGAGCTCTATAAATGGTTGCGATTTAAGTCATGATAACTCAGTTTAAAGAAATTCTTGAAGTCAGTATTGTTAGTTTCGGTGAGGTAGACCTTCGGGTTTACACCATCATGCAATTGTTGTTAGTCATAATTATTGGAAAAATTGCCATTTGGAGCATGCAGCGCCTCATCAATAGGCAAATTACCAAAGACAACATCAACCCTAGAAAGGGGTATGCCATTTCTCAAATCATCACCTATTTAGCTTGGGTCATTATTATTGTGTTGGCACTAGATACAATCGGTTTGCCAATCACAGTTTTGATTGCTGGTTCAACGGCACTGTTTGTTGGTTTGGGATTGGGACTACAAGACACCTTTAAGGATTTAGTAGCTGGTGTAGTCATTCTTATGGAAAGAACCCTAGCTGCCGGCGACATCGTAGAAGTTTCTGCTGGTTTAGTGGGTCGCGTAAAGGAAGTAGGACTGCGTACTACATTACTAGAAACCCGAGAAGATATCGTCATCGTCGTCCCCAATCAAAAAATGACGAGTCAAAACGTAATCAACTGGACGCAAAACCGACGCGCTGTGCGCTTTACTATTGAAGTGGGTGTAGCCTATGGTTCGGATGTGCGACTGGTAGAGAAAATTTTAATTGAATGTGCCAAAAAACACAATGCCGTAGCCAAAAAGCCATTGCCGGCGGTACACTTTGCAAATTTTGGCAACAGCAGCCTCGATTTTAAATTATTGTTTTATTCTAGTGAATTGTTTCGGATTGAAAAAATCAAAAGCGATTTGCGCTTTATGATAGATCAAGCCTTCCGCGATAACAACATTACCATACCGTTTCCGCAGCAAGATGTTTGGTTGCGTACGCCGTTACCTCAACAACAAGATGAATTCCCTTCGATGTAATGTAAATTTATGATCCACTCCAAAAGTCCCATTGCAGTTATTGACATTGGTACGAACACCTTTAACCTACTTATAAAAGACGCAAGCACTGGTAAGTTGTTGCTCAATACCAAAATTCCTGTAAAGTTAGGTCAAGGAGGGTTACGAGAGGATAAAATTGCTGACGATGCTTTTGTACGCGGTATACAAGCTCTGCAAGCTCATCGGGAAACAGCTTTGTCTTACGGTGTAAAAGAGGTTTACGCTTTTGCCACCTCAGCTGTACGGAGTACTAGCAATGGTAAGGCATTTGCCGAAAAGGCAAAGGAAATGGCAGGCATCAGCATCAACGTAATTGATGGGTTAAAAGAAGCTGAATTTATCGTCAAAGGAGTCGGTCAAGCTATTCCTTTGGCCAGTGAGACAGCGCTGATAATGGACATTGGAGGCGGAAGTACGGAGTTTATCATTTCAAAAAATGGCCAAACAGAGTGGATGGAAAGTTACTTGTTGGGGGCCTCAAGAATTATTGAAATGCTTCGAGTTGTAGATCCGCTATCTCAATCAGACCTATCGCGATTGCACCAACTATTTACCAATGCGCTCACTACATTAAGAAGGCAATTAGAAAAATCACAAATAAAAACATTAATCGGTTCATCGGGTTCCTTTGATACAATGTATGATCTCATCGCGCATCAAACCCATACACCGCTCTTGGGCACGCAAAAGACGGTAGATTTTTCTATAGAAGCCTTGTTGGCCATGACAGAGAAATTGAAGGCATTACCTTTAGCAGAGCGCTTGGCCTTGCCGGGTATGCTGCCCATGCGAGCCGACATGATGCCCATTTCGGCAGTATTTATCGAGTATATTTTAAGCATTCACCCTTTTGAGACGGTGAAATTGAGCACCTACTCTTTAAAAGAAGGTGTTTTTGAAACCCTATTAAACGAAGACCACACATGGCAAGTATCCTTATTGTAGAAGATGAAGTAGCAATACGCAACGTTCTGAAAAACATTTTATCAGACGAAGACCCTTCTTGGCAAATAGAATTGGCCGAAGACGGTGTACAGGGCATTGAGAAAATAAAAAACCAACCGTATGACCTTGTATTGTGCGACATTAAAATGCCAAAGGTAGACGGTATAGAAGTGCTAGAATTTGCTACAGCAAACCGACCTGAAATGGCCATTGTCATGATTTCGGGACATGGAGATTTGGAAACTGCTGTGGATGCCATGCGCAAGGGGGCCTACGATTACATCTCCAAACCGCCCGATTTAAACCGCTTATTGCAAACGGTTCGCAATGCCTTGGACCGCACCCAACTCATTACTGAAAACAAAACGCTGAAGAAAAAAGTCAGCAAAAAGTACCAAATGATTGGTGAGTCTCCAGAAATTGCCGAAATTCAAGATATTATTGAAAAAGTAGCTCCGACGGATGCCCGTATTTTGATAACAGGTCCGAATGGTAGCGGAAAAGAATTAGTTGCGCATTGGTTACACGAAAAAAGCGCGCGCTCCAAAGCTCCAATGATTGAGGTCAATTGCGCGGCAATTCCATCAGAGCTTATTGAAAGTGAACTGTTTGGACACACAAAAGGCGCCTTTACTAGTGCCATTAAAGATCGCAAAGGCAAATTTGAGCTCGCCAACGGTGGCTCTTTGTTCCTCGATGAAATTGGCGACATGAGTTTGCCCGCTCAGGCCAAAGTTTTACGCGCTTTGCAAGAGCATGTAATTACGCCTGTTGGCAGCGACAAAAACATCAAAGTGGATGTGCGCGTCATTGCAGCGACCAACAAAAACTTAAAAGAAGAAATCGCGGCGGGACGTTTCCGTGAAGACCTTTATCACCGTCTCAGTGTCATCATCATTAAGGTGCCCTCGCTCAATGAAAGGGTTTCCGACATCCCCCTATTGGTGGAGTATTTTGTTAAATCATTGGCTCAAGATCAGGGTTTAACGCACAAAACATTTGAAAAACAAGCCCTAGAGGCATTGATGGCCATAAACTGGACTGGAAATATACGCGAACTGCGCAATGTGGTAGAACGACTATTGATTTTAGGTGGCTCCTCCATTTCCAAAACAGATGTTGAACGATTTGCGGGAAAGTAAATGACAATTTCCAATGAATTAAAAGCCTTGATGTTGCAAAAGGCCAAACAGTACAACAATACTACGTTTATTGCTGATGACCCCATCCGAATTCCGCACCAATTTGAAAAGAAACAAGACATAGAAATCGTCAGTTTTCTTACGGCGACCATCGCTTGGGGTACTCGAACAGGCATTCTCAAAAGTGCCGATAAATTGATACACTTGATGCGGGGCGAACCACATGCCTTTTTATTGGAATACGACCAAAAGCAAGCAAAAAAATGTGAGGGTTTCGTCCACAGAACGTTTCAGCATGAAGACTTGCACTATTTTTTCACGGCATTAAAGAAATTATACGAGCAACGCGACTCCTTAGAAGATTATTTTCTGCCCAAAGAAGAAGAGGGCGATTTGTCAGGCGGAATTGTGCGCTTTCGCGAAGCCTTTTTTAGTTTCAATCCGCTACAACGCACCAAAAAACACGTGAGCAATCCACACGCAGGCAGTGCAGCAAAGCGCTTGCACATGATGTTGCGCTGGCTCGTACGCCGCGACCAACAAGGCGTAGACCTTGGCATCTGGACAAAAATCCCCATGGCAAAACTATCCTGTCCGTTAGATGTTCATTCAGGAAATGTGGCGCGTTCTTTAGGCCTATTGACACGAAAACAAAATGATTTTAAAGCGCTGCAAGAACTTGATGCATCGTTGCGGCAAATAGCCCCAGAAGATCCGGCGAGCTTAGATTTTGCTTTATTTGGGATGGGCGTTAGCGGTGAGTTGAACGGTTAAAATCCGTTCTTTCAATTTAATGATTCGACAAAAACATCAAACATGACAACATTAAAAGTAGCACTTGACTGGACACCAAATATCAACCACATCGGATTTCTTGTAGCTGTGGAATTGGGATTTTACAAAGAGCAAGGCATTAATTTACAATTGATAAATCCTCTAGATGACAACTACATCACCACACCAGGTAAAAAACTCGAGCGAGGCGAAGTAGACTTTGCGATAGCTCCATTTGAGACAGTGATAAGTTTGAACAACAAAACAAATCGGGTAAATGCTGTGGCCATTTACGCGATTTTGCAAGAAGACCTCAGCTCCATTGCAACACTAAAAAGCGCAAAAATCACTGCACCAAAATTCCTGGACGGCAAAGTTTATGCCTCCTACAAGGCGCGGTACGAAGACCATATTGTAAAGCAACTGATTTGTAATGACGGTGGAAAGGGCGCTATTGATTTGATCTACCCAGAGAAGCTCGGGATTTGGCACACGCTCGTGTCGGGTAAAGCGGATGCTACCTGGATTTTTGACAACTGGGAAGGCTGTGATGCCCAGGTTAAAAATGCAGAGCTCAACACATTCAAACTCCGTGATTTTGACATACCCTATGGCTATTCCCCTATTATTTTGGCAAAAAAAGAAAACATAGCTGCAAACCGAGCGGTATATGCATCCTTCGTAAAAGCCACACGAGCAGGTTTTTTGTCTGTAAGCCAAAATCCAGCTCAAGCAAAAACGATATTGCAAGGCTATTTGAGTACTGCCGACAAAAACAATATCGATATAGAACAGGCCATCTACATGACGATTCCTAGCTTTGGAAATGCGGACACCTGCGGAATTATGGATAAAAAGCGCGTAGCTGCTTTTGTAAATTGGCTTGTTGCCAATAAGTTAGAGGGTGATCAAATCTTAGAACAGAACCTGTTTACCAATGAGTTATTTGAATAATTCCAGCAAATCTCATTGCTGAGTCAACACGCACGCTGCCCCTCGGTTGGTTGTTTAAACACTCAGACGCAATTGGGATTACCAAAAAGCGAAAACGAAAACCAGCCTTCATTTTTCCTATCTTTGAGCCATGCCAGCAAGTACACTAGACTTTAAGAAACGGAAACGCCCCAAACGGGGGGACGGCTGGATATTTTTACTTTTACTCGGGTTATCCACCATTTTTTGGTTTGTAGCGAAGCTCAATGACGACCAACTAGAAAAAGAGCTGCGCTTTGAGGTTGAAATAGCTATTACATCTCCCGACCGCATTCTTACCAATAGCTCATCTGAATATGTAACTGTTGTTGCGAAAGGCTCAGGTTATCAATTAGTAAACTATCATTTTTTCAAAAAAAAACACCTTGTCATTGCAGAAAACCTCAGCGATGTAGAAAACAACCTCAGCGAAACACAAGTTCAATTAGCCCCATTGTTTCAATCACAATTTCCAAATTTAACGCTTACGTCAATTACGCCTGCTACACTAAACTTCATTACACAAAAACGCTTTGGCAAGAAAGTGCCTGTAGTAGCCAACACTACTATTACCTTGGCCCCTGGATTCGACTATTTGCAACCACCCGCAGTGTATCCAGATTCCATTTGGGTGTATGGCCCTAAAGAAGTCATTCTTGAAATTGACAGCATCTTTACACAACCCTTTGAAAGTTTGGCTACAAAAAATCCGATTTTCACATCGTTACCCTTGATAAAAGAAAGGAATGAAAGCCTGTTTTTCGAACAAGATCATGTTGATTTTGAAATAATTATTAAAGAGTTTACAGAAAAGCGTTTTACACTCCCCATTGCCACAGAAAATCTCAACAAACAAGTCATGGGAAAAATCATCCCCGAGGAAGTAACCTTAGTTTGCCGTGTGAGCACCGAAAACTATGGCCTTGTTTCCCCTTCTCAGTTTGTTATTGAACCCGATTTACCTAGCCAAGGAAAACCATCAGATTTTTTGAAGTTGAAAGTCACCAAATCGTCTTCCTTTGCAACCGACTGGTATCTCATTCCCGAACAAGTAGACTTTATTCGCACACCGTGAGCAAAATAGTACACATTGGCCTAACTGGCGGTATTGGAAGTGGTAAGACCACCATTGGCAAGGTTTTCCAAAAACTTGGCATTCCTTTGTATGTGTCCGATATTCGATCGAAATTATTATTGCATGAGGATCGCGGAATTCAAGAACAACTCAATGCCCTTGTAAAAGAAGATGTCTTTCCAAATGGCGAACTCAATCGAAAGCGTTTTGGCGAAATCCTTTTTGCCGATGAAGGACTAAAAAAAGAAGTGGAAGCGATAATCCACCCCGCAGTGGCTCGTGATTTTGCCGATTGGGCAGCACGACAAACAGCGCCATACGTTCTAAAGGAAGCGGCTATTCTTTTTGAAACAGGAAGTTACCTGTCCTTAGATGCCACCATACTCGTCACTGCACCAAAAACGGTTAGGATGGGGCGGGTATTGGCCCGCGATAGTCATTTGACGCGCGAGACCTTACAAGCACGCATGCAGCAGCAATGGACAGATGAACAAAAGCGCCAATTAGCAAATTATTGGATCATTAACGACGGAGCAACCTTTTTACTCCCACAAATCATACAATGCCATGAAGCTATTATCCGCAGCACAACAACGAGAGGCTGACGCCCAGACTATAGCCAATGAACCCATTTCGAGTATCGATTTAATGGAGCGCGCTGCTAAAAAATGTGCAGATGCAATTCATATAACCTTTGCGATTGAACAGCGTGATCGAGTGGTTGTTTTTTGTGGCAAAGGCAACAACGGCGGCGACGGCTTGGCGATTGCACGCTTGTTGATGGAAATGCAAATACCTGTTACCGTTTGCATTGTCGAACATCGGGAAAAAGGCAGTGCCGATTTCACTGTAAACAAGAATCGTCTTGCTGAGAAAAATTGTGAGATCCATTCAATTCGTGAGGTCAACGATATACCTGCCCTTGAGAAAACAGACCTAATAATAGATGCCATTTTAGGCACAGGACTTACCCAACCTTTAACAGGTTTGCTTTTAGATGTCGTAAAACACATCAATAGCTTGGAATTACACGTGGTAGCCATCGATATTCCAACCGGACTATTTTCGGAAGACAACACAGGAAATTCAATAGAACATGTATGTCGCGCTACCACAACTTTGACCTTTGAAACCCCGAAATTGAGCTTCCTCTTTCCAGACACCGGCAGATGGGTGGGCACGGTAGAAATACTTTTCATAGCATTAGATCCAACCTATTTGCGAAACGTACAAACGCCGTATTACTATTTGGAGGCTTCCGGTTTATCTTTTTTTCCTCGAGAAAAATTTTCTCACAAAGGAGATTATGGTCATACCTTACTCATTGGTGGTAATAAAGGAAAATTTGGCGCCTTGTATTTCAGTGCTAAGGCTGCCTTGCGGTGTGGTGTGGGATTGTGCACTACCCTACCCCACAAACAATCAAAAACAGCCCTGCAAATCCGTTTACCTGATGCCATGATTACTAGCAGACGGTGGCCAGATAAGTTGACGAGTATAGCTATAGGTCCTGGATTGGGCAAAGGCAAATGGGGCAAAAAACAATTACAAAAGGTACTAGACCACCCAATAGCTCCAACCGTTTTTGATGCGGATGCGATAAATTTACTTGCTGAAAACTCGCAGCTTACCCCGCCTGAAGGCAGTATTCTGACCCCTCATGTAAAAGAGTTTGAACGGTTGATGGGTAGACCATTCCATAGTGGTTTTTCCAGAATGCAGGCTGCATTGGCTTTTGCCAAAGAGAAAAAAGTAGTGCTCGTTCTCAAAGGGGCGCATACCCTCATTGCCACTCCTACAGGTGAGGCCTACTTTAATAGTACTGGCACACCAGCATTGGCTAAGGGAGGGAGCGGCGATATGCTAACTGGGATGATAGCTGCTTTTCTTGCAAAGGGATACCATCCCGTTGAGGCTGCAAAAGTAGCGGTTTGGGTTCATGGAAAAGCTGGAGAAATAGCAGCGGAAAAATTTGATTCAGAGAGTTTGTTAATGGATGAAATTATTGACGCTATTGGTCCAGCTATGCAGCGAGCATGGTTTTCTAACTATACAGATAATCAATAAGGAAAATACAGGAAACTATTTTGCTAATATCCAAGCGCCTGATGCGGTAGTAGCTTTTATATCTTGAACAGCCGCAGCTGCTTCGTGGCGCGTGGTAAAACCACCACAACTTACCTTAACTAAACCTGACCCCTCCAAAATGAAAGCTCTCTTTCCGGATTGCTCTAAATCATTAACAAATTTTTGCGCATTTTCTCGGTTAGAAAAGGAACCCACTACAATTTGAAAAGGAAGTTGAGCCACATCAACAGTGGTGTTTTCTAAGACAAGTGTTTTAGCATCACTGGACTCGATTACCGAGGGTGTATCTACAAATTCATCTTCCGCAGTATCTACGGCTACACTTAGCGCTTGCGGCTTCGCCATGGCATCCAATTCGTCTTGTGCTCCGGTAATAATAACGACTTCTATCTCCTCTTGATTTGTTGATTCGTCAGTATTGGCAGCAGGTGATGCTTCCTCCACAAAAGAAGTCAATGAAGACCAGAGGCCAGCAACGTTTAAATTATTGTTTTGATACAAGTCTGATTTGAGACTGCCAATGGTTAACAATCCCAATACTGGCAACAACACTGCGGCAATTCGCATCCAGCTCCATGGGCGAGTACGCACCACTTCGCGCGGTGTTGCCGTGCGATTCATGCGTTGGAAAGTAGATTCAGACTCGAGAATCGGGGCTCTAAAAACCGGTAAGCCAAAAGTTTCCCATTCAAAGTTAGCATCTACTTTAGGCTTGAATTGCAGGTTTTTTTCTTTATCGTAGTAAAAGCGACCGATGTCGTCTATCTTGAGTGGATGTTCTTCGTCTAGGGTTTCTTTCCACAAGTCGACTGTGCCTTGAATTGCAGCTAACGCCTCGTTGTATTCGCAGCCCAGTTTTTTGGAAATGAAGTTTGCCAACAGGCCATCGTTCTCCGAAAGTTGCGCGTTAAAAGAAATTTTCTTTGATGGTGGAACAAACATCTGCGTTGCATTGCTAATGTAAGCAGGGACACTTTTGGTGATAAAACCACCAAAACCAGGCACAATAACGCAATCGTGCTGATATAGAAGTTGACCTATGGCTTGTTCGAGATTCATGTCGCTAAAGTAATTATTTCTTTCAAATAAAGGGCGGCGAAATTGCTATTTTTTTTTGAGATGGAAAAACATGCCGTCTTTGTTTTTTCCACAAGTGATTTCAGGTGACAAAAGTGTGTCAGGTTATCTGACCGATTGGCAGAAAACAGCCCTCAAGCCAGCTTGGCACAGCGCTTGACAACAGGGGGACAGCATCTCATTATGCAACAGTACACACAAATCTTTTAGACAAGTAACACAAAAACACATGACCATGAATAACGGTAAGATTAATGTAACGGCGGAAAACATTTTCCCCATCATCAAAAAGTTCCTTTACTCTGACCAAGAAATTTTTCTACGCGAATTGATTTCGAACGCAGTAGATGCCACCACCAAACTCAAGTCACTTGCTACGATGGGCGAAGCCAAAGGCGAACTTGGCGACTTGACCATTGAAGTAAAAATAGACAAAGACAACAAAACAGTTTCCATTATCGACCGAGGCGTCGGTATGACCACAGATGAAGTTAATCAATATATCAATGAAGTAGCATTTTCCGGTGCTGAAGCCTTCTTGAAAAAATATGAAGGGAAGTTGGATGGCGCAGACATCATTGGACACTTTGGGCTAGGTTTTTACTCGGCTTTTATGGTTGCCAAGAAAGTAGAAATAAAAACAAAGAGTTTCACACAAGACGCAGCAGAAAAAGGCGCCTATTGGGTTTGTGAGGGCAATCCAGAGTTTCAGATGGATGAAATAGAAAAGGCGGACCGCGGCACAGAAATCGTTCTGCACATTGCCGACGATGCCACCGAATTCTTGGAAGAGTTCCGCATCCGTGAATTGCTGAAAAAATACGCGCGTTTTATGCAAGTGCCCATTCAATTTGGCACACGCGAAGAGAAAACCAAAATAAGCAAAGAAGGCGAAGAAGAAAAATTTGAAACCAAGCAAGTTGCAGACATCGTAAACAATACCGCTCCTGCTTGGACCAAATCGCCCGCAGACTTAAGCGATGACGATTACAAAGCCTTTTATAGAGAACTCTACCCCATGTCTTTTGAGGAACCATTGTTCCATATTCACCTCAACGTAGACTTTCCCTTCAACCTAACAGGAATTTTGTTCTTCCCACGGATTAAACCCAATGTGGACCCACAGCGCAATAAAATCCAATTGTACCAAAGTCAAGTATTTGTAACAGATAGCGTAGAAGGTATTGTTCCCGACTTTTTAACATTGTTGCACGGCGTTATCGATAGTAAAGACATTCCCCTAAACGTAAGCCGTTCTTATTTGCAAGCAGATAGCAACGTAAAGAAAATTTCTGGACATATCACCAAAAAAGTTGCGGATAAATTGGAGGAAATGTTCAAAAAAGACCGCGCTGACTTTGAGAAAAAATGGAATGAAACCAAATTGGTCATCAACTACGGAATGCTTACCGATGAGAAGTTTTATGATCGCGCCAAAAAGTTCTATTTACTCCCTGGTACTGAAGAGGATTTCTACACTCTTGAAGAGTACGAAGCTAAAATCAAAGATCAGCAGACCGACAAGAATGGCAATTTAATTTTCTTGTATGCCGCACACAAAGACGGACAACATGCCTACATCGAACGTGCAGCGAAAAAAGGCTATCATACCTTGCTGCTCAACGATCCTTTGACGAGTCATTTGATCCAAAAATTAGAATCGAGCAATAGCAACTGGCGTTTTGCCCGAGTGGATGCCGATAGCATCGACAAACTTATTGAAAAAGAAGAAGAGCAAATTTCTGTATTGACAGATAAGCAAAAAGAAGCTGTAAAAGAAATAGTAGAGAAGATTGTTCCCAAAGAAACCTACACGGTACAAATCGCTGACTTGTCGAGTGACGAGATGCCCTTTGTGGTAACCGTTCCCGAATTTATGCGACGCATGAAAGAGATGAGCATGACCGGCGGTGGTATGATGGGTATGGGCGACCTACCCGACTCGTATAACCTTTTGATCAACTCTAACAATCCGTTAATTGCTAAAATCTTAGACGAAAAGGACGAAGCAAAACAAACAGAATTGATTGAAATGGGAACAGCCATTGCAAAACTGCAACAGAACCTGTTGCACGGCAAAGAACTATCGCAGTTTGTCAATCGCGCATTAGAAAAAATGGCATAAATCAGCCTCTTTTGGAAATCGGTCTACACCTTTTCCATCGAATTGAAAAAACTCCAAGTACCCTAGGGTATTTGGAGTTTTTTTATGAGAATAAAAATAAAGACAAATATGCCCAGCATAAAAATGCTCGGGAAAATTAGCCATATCTTTTGTAGAATTGTTGAAGAAAACAATTTTATTAAAAGGCGACAGAAGTTATGCCTACCTTAGAAATGAACATGTGGCACTTATTAAGATGCCTTAATTATCTTTGCAAACTTGAAGAATAATAGAAATTTATGGCTCGTGGGATTTTGTTTCTTCCTACTTGTGATGTTAATACTATCTCTTAGCAATCGTAGCTATGAAACTTTCAATATCAATTTTCACGACACCTATTATGTGATTTATATAAGGGACTTCATTCTACTTGTTGTTACAACTGTAGTTTTTGCTCTCTATCTAGTGCGTAGGCTTCTGTTTAAATTTACCCATCTAAGAAAAAACATACCACTTCTTACTGCAATAGTACTAATGTTCCTGATTACCTTTTTGCTCTTTATTTATAGCCTTCTAAATCATTAAATTAGAAAAGGTCTTACCCCTTAAAAACTTATCTTGCAATAGGCCTTTATTTGACTTAACACAGGAGACTACTCAAATTAACTCTCCCCAAAAAAAAACACCACCAAAAAAGGCAGTGTTTCTTAATTCAATAACTAAAAGTAATTAAAACATATACCGGATACCTAGCCCCAAAGAGGAAGGCACAAAAATGCCTTCTCTGCGCAACGTGATAATGGGTCGTAAGTCCAAACTCAAGTTTAGCGGTAATTCAGAAAAGTTATACTCAATACCTAGCTGAACAGGAACACCAA
>JAIULY010000051.1 GCA_022565875.1 Schleiferiaceae bacterium
CGTAACCAATTGGAATAGTGGCGATGGTTGTTTTGTTTTTTGCAATGAATGCCCTTCCATAGCCACTGCTTTCGCCTGGTTGCAGTGTTTTGATTTGTGTAATGCGCGAAACCAGGCGACTGACGGGCTTTAAATGTATGCGATGCCCGGGATGACTGCTGATACCATAAAGACCTATTCCTAATCGCACCATTTCAAATTGTGCTTCGGGAAATTGAAGGATGCCTCCCGAATTGAGGATATGCCGCATAGGCATGTAGCCGAGTTTTGCGGCAACAATTTTACAAAGCCCTTTGAATGTGTCGATTTGTTGTTGTGTGAACGCCATCAAATTGACATCTCCAGCGGCAGCTAAATGAGAAAATACAGACTTAACCCGCACTAACGGCTTTTGTATTAGTACTTCTAACACCGCGTCTAAATCTGTAGCGGCTATTCCCAATCGGTGCATCCCCGTTTCGAGTTTTAAGTGGATGTTGGTAACGGAGGCTTGTGTGGTTTCTCTGCTCCAAACGTGCAAAAATGCATGCAAACTTCGCAAACTGTATATTTCGGGTTCTAAGTTGTATTGCAGGCAAACGGCAAAGTTTTCTTCGTCACTGTTCAGAACCATTATCGGGGTGCGAATGCCTGATTGGCGCAAGGCTACTCCTTCGTCGGGATAGGCCACGCCGAGGTAATCTACTTGATGATAGGCTAAGGTGGCTGCTATTTCATCGCCGCCCCCGCCGTAACCGAATGCTTTCACCATAGCCATAATGGCTGTTTGTGGCTGTAACAAGCTTTTGAAGTGACGCAAATTTTCGGCAATGGCCGTAAGATTCACCTCGAGTTGGGTGCGGTGGGCCTTTAAAGAAAGCGCCTCTGAAAGCAAATCAAACTGATAGGCGCGAGCACCTTTTATCAAAATGATGTGATCGCGAAAGGTGCTTTGAAAAAGGTAGTCTTTTGCAGCTGCTGTATCGGTAAAATAGGCGCTGTCTTCTGGAAAAAAAGCAGCATATTTCCGCAAATCAGTACCTACACCAATCAATTGTAGGGGCTGGTGAGCTTGAAGAAGTGCGGCAATGCGTCGGTATTCTTCTTCCGCAGCTTGTCCCATATGCCCTAAGTCGGAGAGAATGAGCAGGGCTTTGCGCTCGTTGCGATGT
Source organism: Schleiferiaceae bacterium (assembly GCA_022565875.1). Taxonomy (GTDB): domain Bacteria; phylum Bacteroidota; class Bacteroidia; order Flavobacteriales; family Schleiferiaceae; genus JAIULY01. The sequence continues at coordinate 1,152 of JAIULY010000051.1, forward strand.
TGTTCTAAAAATTGCAACGCCAATCGAATGCTTTCAGGGTCGCTGTTGTAACTGTCGTTGATGATGATGTTGTCGCGATAACCTGGCTGTATTTCTAGTCGCATGGCAATGGGCTCTAGTTTGGCGATGCCTTCCGCAACCGCATCGGGCGAAAGCCCTAGGACTAACCCCAAAAAGGCAGTATGCAACGCGTTCTCAATTCCAGCAGCATCACTAAAGGGAATTGTCAGCGCCAAAGGGGTGCCTTGAAAATGACTGTGTACGTGCGTAATTTGGTGTTCTTGCTCAATGGTGCCAATAACAAGCTGATTATCGGGTGTTTTCCCCCAAGTTAGTTGTGTTGCGTTGGGCACTAATTGTGGTAACGTCTCGGCAAGCAACGGATGGTCTTTGCAATAAAGGAGTTTTGAAACGTCGTGAAATAACGTTGCTTTTTCTGCAATTTTTTGTTGGATATCGATGAAATTGCCTTGATGTGCGGAGCCAATATTCGTAAAAATACCCAGTTGAGGCTGAATGATGCGAGCTAGATTGACCATTTCATTGGGTTTGGAAATCCCCGCTTCAAAGATGCCTAAATCAAAGTGAGGCGCCAAGCCCCATACCGCCAGGGGGACTCCCGTTTGTGAGTTAAAACTGCCGGGATTGCGCGCAATCCGGAAATGGGTTTGAAGCAATTGAAAGGCCCATTCTTTCACAGTGGTTTTGCCATTGCTGCCAGTTATCCCAACGACATTGCCCTCAAAGGTTTCACGCTGGTGTTGCGCAATTTTTTGAAGTGCCTGTAGCGGATTGTCAACCTTAATGGCGCATAATTTTTCAGGAAAGGGATTTTCGAAATCGCGATGCACCACGGCCATGGTAAGTCCTTTAGAAACGAGATCTTTGATGTAAAAGTGTCCGTCGTTCGTGGCGGTGCGCAAGGCAAAAAAGCAGGTTCCTGAAAAGCCTTTGTAAGTGCGGCTGTCGGTTAGTAAATCGGAAATGGGGAAATCGGAAATACCCCCATCCAACTGGCCATTACACCAGGCTGCAATCGCTTCGGGGGTCAGAGACATACTAGAGTTTTTTTTGTTGAATAGCTACAAAAACTGCTCTGGAAACAGGTTCGTATCCTTCCTTTTCCCCAAGCATTACTTGCTTGGTATTGGGTACAATGCGGTGGCTATAATGCGCTAAATTACCTGTTCTAACACAAATTGCATGTACTTTGGTTACGTATTCTGCTGTGGCCATGAGGTAGGGCATCGGTCCAAAAGGTTTACCTGAAAAATCCATATCCAAACCTGCAACAATTACTCGGGTGCCATTGTTTGCCAATTGGTTGCACACTTCCACAATGCCTTCGTCAAAAAATTGCGCCTCATCGATACCCACCACATCCATTCCGTCGGCCATCAAAAGAATGTTAGCCGAACTATCTACAGGTGTACTCGTAATAGAATTGGCATCGTGAGACACCACAGCGACTTCATCGTAGCGGGTGTCCATGGCTGGTTTGAAGATTTCTACGCGCTGCTTGGCAATTTGTGCCCGCTTGAGTCTGCGGATTAGTTCTTCTGTCTTGCCGGAGAACATCGAGCCGCAAATGACTTCAATCCAACCGGTTTGTTTATGTGGGTTTGCTGTATTTTCGAGAAACATGTATAAAAATCAAAAGCCTAAATCAATCAAACAAAACTAAATAAATTGCGGTACTTTAGAGGCCCAAAATAATGTGATTCATGGACGAAACGTTAAAGAACGAGATTTCAAATCTTTGTAACGAAATTTTAAGCCATCCAGGCGACCAAACGCTAGGTAATTTGATTGAAAAATTGGAGTTGTTGCAAGAAAAACTGCTCATGCGCGACTTTTTGCGCGTACGTGAAGCACGTTTTCTGCGCATCACCAAAAGATTAGAGGAACAATTGCAAACCGCCATTTCAGCAAATCCGTTAGAGCGAAATATACCGCAAATGGCTGCCTCTGAATTGGAGATGGTAACTGCTGCTGTTGAGCACATATCTGAAAGCCCGAAACAAGCCAACCCCTCGGTTAAAGAAGAAGAAGTGATCGACGTTCTACCACCAGAGCCGGTTGTAAAAACGGAACAGCCGCTGCTCTTTGAGCCAACTCCACAGGAGGAGCCTGTACCACCAACACCAGAGCCCGAAGCAAAAAAACCAGTGGAACCGAGGTTTATTCCCAACCCCAAGCCTACTATCACAGGCAAACGTGAGGCTCCAACAACACAAACTGCTGAGATAAATGTGGAGACAGCGGCAGAGAAAATCACCCCAAAACCTACAAGTTCCCCAAAGCCAAGTTTGGGCGATGGTTCGGCGCCACGGGCAAGTCTCAACGATCGCCTCAACAAAAACATCAACATCGGGTTGAATGATAGAATCGCCTTTGTAAAGCACCTTTTCGGCGGAAGCCAAGAAGATTTCAATAGGGTAATTAGTCAACTCAACACCATGACTACCTTTGACGATGCACAAAACTTTATCCTAAACTTTGTAAAGCCCGATTACAATTGGAACAATAAAGAGGAATACGAAGAGCGACTGTTCGAAATAGTAACAAAACGATTTGAAAATTAAAAAACAAAGTAAACCCATGTACGGAAAACTTCAGGGACAACTCCAAGCCACATTAGAAGAAATTAAAAACGAAGGACTCTACAAGCGAGAACGCATTATCACAGGGCCACAAGGTGCCGAAATTCAATTGGCAGATGGCGCAACGGTGCTCAATTTTTGCAGCAACAATTACCTGGGCCTTTCTTCTCATCCCAAGGTTATTGCGGCTGCTGCCAATGCGCTGCAAACACATGGTTTTGGGATGAGTTCTGTTCGTTTTATTTGTGGAACTCAGGATATTCACAAAGAATTAGAACAAAAAATCGCCAACTTTTTGGGAACAGAGGACACCATTTTATATGCAGCAGCCTTTGACGCCAATGGCGGTGTTTTTGAACCTTTGCTCGGTGCAGAAGATGCAATTATTAGCGATTCCTTGAACCACGCTTCAATTATTGATGGTGTACGGTTGTGCAAAGCCATGCGCTTTCGCTACAAAAATAACGATATGGCGGACTTGGAGGAACAACTTAAACAAGCCATAGACAAAGGAGCACGCTACAAAATGATCGTTACCGACGGCGTATTTTCCATGGACGGTTACGTAGCGCAACTCGATAAAATAGTCAACCTCGCTAAAAAGTACGATGCGTTGATTATGGTTGATGAATGTCATGCCACAGGTTTTATTGGAAAGACGGGTAGGGGAACACATGAGTTACGTGGTGTGATGGGCGAAATAGACATCATAACCGGAACCCTCGGAAAGGCTCTGGGCGGCGCCATGGGTGGCTTCACAACAGGACACAAAGAAATTATTGACTTGTTGCGTCAGCGCTCAAGGCCATATTTGTTCAGCAACTCTTTAGCACCGTCCATTGTAGGCGCATCCAATGCTGTTTTTGACTTGCTGTTAGAAACCACCACACTGCGTGATAAACTGGAATACAATACCAATTACTTCAAAAAAGGAATCCGCGAGGCAGGTTTTGAAATAAAAGATGGCGAGTCGGCTATTGTGCCCGTAATGTTATATGACGCGGCTTTGTCTCAGCAATTTGCCGATGCACTGCTCAAAGAAGGCATTTACGTAATTGGATTTTTCTACCCCGTAGTGCCAAAAGGTGAAGCTCGAATACGCGTGCAGTTGTCAGCAGCTCACGAGCCTGCGCATCTCGATAAGGCCATCGCTGCATTTACGAAAGTAGGCAAGGACCTTGGCGTTTTGAAATAACACCAATCCATAGCTTCTAAAAATAGCCGAATAACTTTTGTTGTTCGGTTTTTTTTTAGAAGATATGACTTAAGCGCGAATTATTTTATTTCTAACGCTACCTCTTTCCATAGTTTTTTAAAATTGGAAAGCGATTTTGTATGCCACGGAATGTCTTGGCTGCCCACTACTTTTATTTGTGGTTTCCCAGTTTTACTGGCATGTATGATAAATAAGCTCAGTGTGGTAATGCCCGAGCTGTTTAGAAAGTTGAGTTTACTCAAGTCAATCGTCAAGTGCTCCTTGCATTGCGCTGCGGCACTTTTTAGAAATTGAGTGATAGCGTCATATTCCTGCATGTTTGGAAGTCGCATCGAGCCTGCAATATGTACTTGGCAGTTGGTTGTATCGTAATGCAATTGTGAATCGCCTATTTGTAATTCCATGGTGGTTTAATTTTCAAAAAAATAGTATGCCTGAATGGTGGTTTTGTACAAGTCTTTGGTTTGGTCTTCTTCAAACTTCACCCCTAACTTTACCCCATAATCTTTTAATAGTAGCAATAATCCAATACCAGATTCCTTTGGGGTATCAGAAGTCTTAGAAACTAAGATGTCCATGTAGAGCTGATCCAGGTCTTCCGTAGCAAGTAACTCCTGAATATGGGCTTTAAACTTGGCAAAGTGGTTTTGTGTGGTTTGGTTTTCAACTTGTATTTTCAATACCGTATCGTACATTTTCATGTTGACACTCACCTCACCACTCCGCTTGACTGAGTATTTGGTTGCGTTCTCTATTAATTCATTGAAAACAGTAGAAATGATATTTTCTTGCACAGCAGCATCTTCACGCGTAAAAGCGTAAAAAGAAGCGGTGAAGTCAGCCATTAAGCCACATCGCTTCCAGTACGATATCATGTCAATTGGTTTTACCCGAACAAATACATCTCCCTCAGCCGGCAGGCTGTCGGGTATCACATTGTAATCCCCTATTATTTCTTCCCTCATAAAATGAAACTAATTTTTTGTTTTTGATTGTTTTAGTTGTGTGGTTTTTATTTCCTTCGAATCACCATCATGGAAATATCGTCAAGTAATTCATTACTTCCCATAAATCGAAGCACTGCTTCGCGAATATTCTTGACAATATGTTCCGGTGTTTCTCGGATGTGTTGTTGAAAAACTTCAATGATGCGATCTTCTCCAAAAAAATGGTCTTCTCGATTTTGCGCTTCTGTCAGTCCATCTGTAATCAGAAGGATGGTGTCTCCAGAAGCGAAGGGTACTACGCGTTCTGCCACATGCTCGGTTATGTCGTCAATAAGCCCAACAAATAGTCCGAGGTCATCTGTAGAAACTATTTCTACGGTTTGCGTTGCGGCGCGATAAATCAAAACGTTTTCGTGTTGTCCACAAATGGTAACTTCATTTTCATTAATGCGAAGCAGTGAAAGTGTCAGATTGCGCGTGTCCTCCATGCGCATACGAATGTTTTTGAATAAAATTTCGTTGATGCGGATCATCGCTGAGGACAGTGAAATGCCATTTTTATTGTCCAAAACTGTACGTACCGTGCTTTGTGCCATTAGCATAACCAAACCACTCTGAAGACCGTGGTCGGTAACGTCGCCAATAGCCAGCACAACAGAGCCATCGGTTTGGGGCAATACTTCGTAAAAGTCGCCTCCTACCTCTGATGCCGGATCCATTACCGCGCCAATGGATAAATAGGGCACCATGGATAACTCACCTTCCTTTGGTAGCAGCATCATTTGAATTTTGCGTGCTACATCGAGTTCCAGCCCCATTCGCATATTGTCCTTCTGCAAGGCTGTGCGCTCGTTTGCAGCAATATTGATTTTGGAAATTACGTTGGGAATAGCATCTAATACCCTGCTGATTAAATTGGATTCGAAGAAGGTGGCCAAAAATGCCACAATAGAGAAGATAAACCAGATACTGGCGTAAAGCGATGCAGGAAAGGGGGTTAATTGGTGTGTGTCGCGCAAATTTTGTTGGGCAAGGGCAGCGCTGTCTTTGGCGTCGAGTTGTAATTTATACGCTTCAAACTCTTCTGGAGCCAAGAGGTGATACTCGAAATTAGCCCCCAAATTGTAATAGGCAAAGAACAAACTGGTACCAGATATCAAGAACCAAACTATAGCTGCACGCCTTCCTGCAATAGTACCCACAATGAACAATAAAACCACAGAAAACCCGTGGTCAAGGAGCATGCTTACTGCGGTGTTTTTGTTGGTGTGTACAAACAGTAGCGCCACGAGCATGGTGGTAATTAATGTGCTCCATGTGGTAATGCCGTCTATGCGCAGCGATGTTGTCTTTAGATTCTTTAATACGCGAAGGTTGTGATACGCAGAATACCCATTAACCAAAATTAAAATGGGAAACAAAACCATGTCGCGAGCTGGGTCGGGTAGTTTGCCAAAGTTGATAAACTGAATGGCCAAATGAACCAACAGCGCACCGATAAAGGTAAAGTTTACCGAAAGAAGAATTTTCCTCTTGGTGTCTTTACTGGGCTCAGAAAGCATTTGTTTCGCTTCCTCTAGTACATCTGTTTGTGGTCCTCGATTCATTTTTTCTCGCGTGCTGTCTTGTGGGCGCTGGTGGCTACAGGAACATGTTGTGGGGCTGTACTACTCGTTTTTTCGTTTAATTCGGCTTTTGAAAAACACGAGTTTGAATTTTTAAGGTAACCTCATCACTATGTTGAATGTAGTGTGCTTCTGCGCGCTCAAATATATCAATTATTTCTTTGCGCTGACCCATAAATGCTAATAGTCCCCACATAGTCCATTTACCGAGGTCAATTTTGTGTGGGGTAAACGTTGCCATTTCGTCACTCCCTGTATTGGTCACGGTTAAATCAGTTGCCTGAATACACCGCAAATTTGCAGCAGCAGCTATAGAAATGATCTCAGACATAATTTCGCGGTTCCCCTCATAAATATTTTTATGCGCAGTTACCAATGCTAAAACAGGTGGGGGGCCTGTAAAGGTGCTGTCATTTACGTCTGTAATTACCAACAAGCCGCCCGGTTTAAGTATCCGATTCACCTCTTTGAGTGCCAGAAGCGGCTTGGTTAAGTGGATAAACAAAAAACTGGCTTGGACAATATCTACGCTTTGGTCTGCTATTTTGGAATCATATGCTGAACCCACACGCCAATCGAGTTTGCCGTGTGCAAACTTGGAGTAGGTAATGAACTCATCACTGATGTCTAAACCTGTGAACTTTCTTCCCGCAGATTGTGGTAACTTGGACAACTGCGTTAAATAAATTCCCGGACCGCACCCCAAGTCTAAAATGTTCCTTTTTTCAGGATTTTTGGCCAATAAGGTTTCCCAAAAACTTCGCATTCCTTTAAACAACATCCTCGCTTGAGCGGAAAGCCTTGGCAGTTCGTCTGCGAGCGATAGCGGCTCAAGGTACCTATTATTAGTGTCTACTTCTATGTTGAGGTATTCAGTTAAAATGGGTGTTTCAAAAATGTGGTTGGTGAGATCGGGCAAAGACAGTCCCATGTTTCTCGCATTCTCCAAACAGTACAAACGCAGGTTCAAATAAAGGTTTTTTATCTGTTCAGGATTGTTGTGTAATAAAATGTGAGTTTCATCAGGTTCTCCAGTACGCACTACCTTGGTTTCATTGAAGCCATATAATTTTACGTAGTGCTTCTTGAGTAGTATGTGTTTGCCGATGAGTGTGGCAAAAATTAAGTTGGGTTGAAATAGCTCATAAATGCTTCGCAATGCATGGGCGAGCATCATTTTTGAGTAGTTTTTGGAACGGTAGTCGGGAAGTTCCACCCGTTTGGTGAATCGAACAGCAAAACTTGTGGTGGGCGATGTCGCGATGTTTTCCAAAAAGGGGTCCTCAGGTTCATATAAATAAATACTTACGCATGCCGCAAGTTCATGTCCGTTAAACAGCCCTAAATGCAACCCTAACTTGTCGTATTCCGAAGATATTTCATAACGCTCAAACCCTTGTTCTTCTATAAAAACTTTCTTCCTCAAGTCTTCAATTTCACTACCCGATTTTTCGAAGTCGATCCATTCTAATCGGAGTGATTTTTTCCCTGTACTGTGCTCAATCATTTTACGTATCCTTTGTTTTAGCACAAAATTTCCCAGCCCCCCAGCCCAAAAATTTCACGGGTGCTAATTAACACATCTTTATTCAAAATTGCGTTATCCGACAGTGAAAAAAAATAAGGGGAGCTATTTTGTGAAAAGCCCCCCCTAAAAATCTAAAATTGTTAAAATTATAAAGTCCCTCGCACCTCTTGCTCGCGCTCAATGGCTTCAAATAGGGCTTTGAAATTGCCTTTCCCAAATGATTTTGCTCCCTTGCGTTGGATAATTTCGAAGAAAAGTGTCGGGCGATCGCACACAGGCTTGGTGAAAATCTGCAGCAAATAGCCCTCGTCATCGCGGTCAATCAAAATACCGAGTTCACTCAGGGGCTTCAAATCTTCATCGATGGTGCCTACTCTGTCAAGGACAGTTTCGTAATACGTGGCGGGAACACGCAAAAACTCCACACCGCGGTCGCGCATTGCCGTTACAGTTTCTATAATATTGTCTGTCGCTACAGCAATGTGCTGCACGCCTGCACCACCATAAAAATCCAAATACTCCTCAATCTGTGATTTCTTTTTGCCTTCAGCTGGTTCGTTTATCGGGAATTTAATGCGGCCATTGCCATTGGTCATCACTTTACTCATCAATGCGGTGTAGTCCGTGGAGATGTCTTTATCATCAAAAGAAACCAATTGGGCAAAACCCATAATGCGCTTGTAAAAGTCTACCCAAGTGTTCATCTCATTCCAGCCTACATTGCCAACCATGTGATCGATGTACTTTAATCCCATGTCTTTGGGCTGGTACTCTGGGTTCCAAGTTTTGTAGCCAGGTAAAAACAATCCGTTGTAGTTTTTGCGTTCCACAAAAATGTGTACCGTTTCTCCATAGGTTTTAATGGCCGAGTATACTACCTCCCCATTGCTGTCAACTACTTTTTTGGGTTCAAATTCTGAAACCGCCCCGCGCTTGGTGGTCTCTTCCCAACTCTTGGTGGCATCATCTACCCATAGGGCTACGTACTTCACACCGTCGCCATGCTTGCGCAAGTGGTCATTTATCGGATGGTCAGCACTCATCGGACTGGTGAGAATCAAACGGATTTTTCCCTGCTGTAATACATAGCTTGCTTTGTCTTTTATACCTGTTTCTAAACCCGCATATGCCATTGGTTGAAAGCCAAATGCGGTCATGTAATACAAAGCTGCTTGCTTGGCATTCCCCACGTAAAGCTCTACGTAATCGGTGCCATTAATGGGGAGAAAGTCCTCTGCTTCTGAAAATACCTTTTCAAGTTGTAATGTGGAATTATCGAATTTTTGTGTCATGAGAAATAAATTTTGGCAAATGTAAAAAATTAAAACCCCACGATACGTTCATGAGGTGTTCAAGTATTATGTGGTTAGGGCCACTTCGTTTTTATTGGCTAACTGCCCGCAGGCAGCATCAATGTCTTTGCCTCTACTTCGGCGTACCATTGCTTTAATGCCGGCAGCTTCTAGTTTTTCGCGGTACCACTCTACAATAGCTGGATCTGCTTGCTGGTAGGGGCCGTCGTCTATTGGATTGTACTCAATGATGTTGACTTTGCTCGGCACTTTTTTGCAAAAGGCAACTAAAGCATCAATGTGGCGCTCGTCGTCGTTTATGCCTCGCCAAACTACATATTCGAAAGTCACGCGACTCTTCGTTTTAGCGTACCAATATTGTAGTGATGCAAGCAGTTCGTTCAGCGGATTTTTAAGGTTTACTGACATCAATTGATCTCGAGTTTCGTCTATAGCAGCGTGCAATGAAACGGCAAGCCTAAAGGTAACGCCGTCATCGGCTAGTTTGCGAATCATTTTTTCCAATCCAACTGTACTCACCGTAATGCGCTTTGGAGACATGCCTAACCCGTCTGGACTGGTGATTTTCTCGATGGCTTTTAGTACGTTGTTGTAATTCAATAGGGGCTCGCCCATTCCCATAAAGACAATATTGGTTAGCGGGCGCCCGTAAAATTGCTCTGCCTGCTGCTTGATGGTGACAACTTGATCAAAAATTTCGTCGGGGTTGAGGTTGCGCATGCGCTTTAGTCTCGCCGTGGCACAAAAAGTGCAATCCAAACTGCACCCTACCTGAGAAGAAATACATGCTGTAATGCGCTTGTCCGTGGGAATAAGCACCGACTCTACCACCTTGCCATCGTGCAGTTTTACGGCGTTTTTAATCGTGCCGTCTGTACTGCGCTGCATGTCATCCACAGAAATGTGGTTGATGACAAAATGAGTGTCTAAGTAATTGCGGAGATCCTTGCCCAGATTGGTCATTTCATCAAAAGAGCGCAGGCCTTTTTTCCAAAGCCATTCATAAAGCTGCTTGCCGCGAAATGGTTTTTCACCCAAGGCAATAAATATGTCTTGCAGCTCCTCTAGTGTTAATGTACGGATGTCTCGCTTGTTTTCCATGGCGCAAAAGTACGAAAAGCAGAGCGCTATTTCGTGTTTTGTACGGGCTTTAGATTCCTGCCAATAATTGACGCAATTCTTGCACAATTTGGCTGATCATAGCAATTAAATTTCCCTTCGCCTTTTGCCAATTGTCAGCATTAGTGCCTAAAGCGGCTTTTTCTTGTTTTACAAATTCTACAGCCTCTTTTGCCCCAATGGCAGAAAGGGTCCCTTTCAGACGGTGTAATTCGAAGTGGATTTTCTCCTTTTCCGTTGTTGTTTCAACGGCGCGAAAAAAAGAATTGGTGCGCTCGAGCTCTACAATACTCAAAGAATATAAGTCGCTTAAAAAGGCATTGTCTTTTCCTGCCAAATTTTCGAAATACGTTTTGGAAAGATGGTTGTTAAACATAAATTTTAAATCAAATCGAGGCGCTACTATAAGCGCGACAAAAATAGTCGCTGTTAATTTAAAAAATACTAAAAAAGGACATCTTATACCCTACATAAACATGTTTTCTAGCGGTAAACAAACTGACAATGCTTTGCTGTTGCCCCTAGGAAGGGTGTTTTTTACATGCCGCCCATCAATTTGATGAGTTCACCTTTGCTGTTGATGTGAAGTTTGGAGTAAATATTTTTAATGTGCATGCGAATGGTATCGATGCTCAAGTCCATGTGGGCGGCAATCATTTTGTAACTCATGCCGTCACGTATGGCGTCGGCCACTTGCTGCTCGCGGTCACTCAAGGCTTCAATTTTTTTGTGGCTGCCCTGAAAGTGATCGACAATCGCCTTGGCCACAGCTGGTGTCATAAATGAGCCCCCAGATTTCACAACATCTAGAAGTTTCCCTACACTAACACTGTCGAGGCTCTGTTTGTCTAAATATCCGACAGCTCCCGCTTGTAAGGCTTTGAATATGGTGTCCGAATCATTCTGAGACGACACCATGATAATATGTGCTTTAGGGTTTTTCTTCTTTATCAATGAAATGGCTTCTATGCCATTCATGTCGGGCATGATAATATCTAAAAAGATAAATCCAGGGTCATCCTCGGCATTTAAAAAATTGGGAGCCCCTGAATAAACTTGTGAAGTTTCATAATCCTTTAATTTATCCACATGAAATTTCAGGACCATGGCGGTCACTTCATTGTCCTCTATTATAGCTACTTTCCCTTTCATGCGTTTTATACTGTGTTTCCCCTTGTGATAAAGTGGTGCAAATTAATACATTTTATTCGACTTACTCATAAAAAAACAACTGAGTCTCATACATTTTTTAAAGGATTTCATTTTTTACAGATAATAATCGCTCGAATTCATCGAAAGAACTATAAGGAAAGTTCTAGGCCAACGGGGCAATGATCACTGCCGTGTACATCTTGTAAAATGTTTGCTCCCACTATGTTTTTTTGCAGCTGGTTGTCCACCAAAAAATAATCCAATCGCCAGCCGATGTTTTTTTCGCGCGCGCCACCTCGGTAACTCCACCAACTATAGGCCACCTTTTCAGGGTGTAGCGCACGAAAACTATCGACAAAACCTGAAGCCAACAAATGCGAGAGCCCATCGATTTCTCGTTGGGTGTATCCGGCAGTCTTATTGTAGTTGGCATCTGGTCGAGCGATATCCATTCGTTGGTGGGCTACATTTAAATCGCCACAAACAATTACGGGTTTCTTCTTTTGTAAGTCATTTACATATTGAGTAAAAGCCTTGTCCCAATGTTCCCTATAGGGTAACCGAACCAAGCCGTTTCCTGAGTTGGGAACATATACATTAACAACATAAAAATCAGCCAGCTCAATGGTAACTACCCTTCCTTCGTCGTCGTGTTCGGCTATGCCAATGCCCAATTGTGAAGATAAAATAGGCACCCGCGACAAAATTGCAGTTCCCGAATATCCCGCCCGATTGGCTTGATTGCCATACACCTCGTACCCCGAGCCAAACAATACTTCGGTGGCCTGAGCCACGGTGGATTTGGTTTCTTGAAAGGCAATAATATCGGCATCAAAGGCTGCAATTTTTTCGAGTAAACCTTTCTTTGCAATGGCGCGAATACCGTTTACATTGAATGAAATTAGTTTCATATGAGTGGGTTATGGGTGTTTTTTTTTGAAGTGACACTTGAAATTTTGAATGACGAAATTACATTTTTTTAACGCTTCCTAGTGGCGATGGATACCTAGTGGAGTTTATTTTTAGGAGATGTGTTTTATAGTGTTGACTATCATTGTTTAATGAGCTATTCTGTTTCCGCTATTGGTTTAGACGCGCTTAGGTTTAAAAGGGGTGATAGCGAAGCGGCGTTTCCCGATTGGTTTAGACGCGCTGACGCGCTTGGGTTTAGAGCAGCAGGCTCGGTCGCCTGCTGTTTGGGTTTAGACAGGTCGGCTGGCGCCGCCCTTGGTTTAGATTTGGCGATAGGGAAACGGTGTTTTCGCGAGGGGTTTATGCCTGATGGTTCACCACGGCGGACACAGGGAGCACAGGGTGCCACAGGGAAATATGTATTTTCAGTTCTCCGTGTCACTCCGTGCCCAACTCAGTGGAACTCTGTGTTCCAAAAAAAGATCGTGCAATGAATAACGATACATAGTCACCGGAACACGCCGCGCCTAACTCCCCAACTCCCAAACCCTATGGAAATATGCGCGGAATGAATAACGATACGTTTCCAAAGCCCTTTTAGAAAGTTGCTTTTTCATCGTTTTTGTTCCATCCAAAAGCATTTTGCGCAAAACTGTCAAGCCATTTGTTTTGATTGCCCTACAAATCAGCGTGCTTTAAAAAAGAAATTTTCGGTAACCTGCCCTCGCTCTCCCCTTTGTTTATAGGGATAAACTACAAATTTGAAAAAATTTCGCCAAAATATTTTTTGTTAGGATTTTTTAAATAACTTCAACCCATAATTTAACTTAATAAATTTCAACTATGAACAAGTTTACTTTAGTGGGTGGGAATGTCCCCCCCCCCTTACAAATGGGGGAGTGTTTTTGAAAGTAAAAATACGATTGTATTTTTCGATTATTTGCTGTTTTTTTGTTTTTAGTACTTCGGGTCAAATGTATACAAGCCCACCATCTATTCAGATTCCTGAAATCGGTAATGGACAGCCGTTCAGTTCACAGGCGGGTATTAATAAGGATTTTCAACCAAATTATATGTATCAATGGCCCGTGCCGAAAGTTAAAGGAGTATGTACTTTGAAACTAAAGTTTCATCTAATGAATGAAGATGAATTAGATACTATTAACTTTGGGTTAATTGAGAATTATCTAAATTTAGCATTTAATTCAAGGGATATCTATTTTGAATATAATTACAATTATATTCCTTCTATGAATCAACTTTATAATTCACCTGGAATTAGTCTTAAAAGCGCTTTGTCTAGCCCTCCAGTAACTTCTGTTGTAGATCCAAATTTTTTGAATATTGTAATGTTTCCTCCTGGTTCCTTGTGTCTTAACGCTGGACTACCTGGAGCACCATGCCTCACTCCTAACGCAGAAGTGGCTAATCTTGTGGAGAAGTACCCGAATATTGTAGGGGGGTTAAATTATTTTTATCCAAATGCTTCTTCTAACTTTGACGAAAATCAAATTAATGCAAGGCAAATAGCTTATACTTTAGGGTTAATGCTTGGCTTATTTCCTGCTCAAGGAATTAATTCAGGACAAAATAATAGTCAACAATTCACAATTACCTCTTCTGAAAAAGTATATTTCTCTTTAGATGATGTTAAAAAGGGTGATTTCATTTTTGATACGCCACCAATTGGAAGCGATTTTGACGTTGCAATTGGTGACCCTGCTAACCCATTCATCGATTGGAATTCTTGCCTTAGCTTACCAAATGGTAATTCTTTACCAAGTCCTATAAAAAATATTATGGCGCCAGTTCATTGGTTTCGAACTTGTGTAAACGAATTTACAGTAGAGCAAGGAAGGAAAATTAGGTTTAACGTTGTTAATAGTCCTGAATTGTTTAATTGTCTTACGTCATCCAGTTCTATGACATGGTTGGGTTATATGAATACAAATGCCAATACTAATATATCGAGCAATACAATTTGGCAATACCCGGCAATAGTCCAACAAATAAACATAGAAGACAACGTGCTTTTTGAAAGTAGTAGTCTAGTTGAAATGGTTCCATTGATGGGTTGGAGGGAGCCGATTATCAACCCGCTAAATGGAGGTGTTGAAGTAAAATTTATCAATTATTATTTCGATGTAATGAAAATTACCGTCAAAAAAGGCGCTGAATTTCAACTCAATGGAGGTGAACTTGATGGATATAAACCGTTTAAACTAAAATGGAACAAAATCGAGCTCATTGGAGCAAGTAACGAGCCCCAAGGCACCAATCAACCAAGAGCTATTTTTAATAACGCCACGGTAAGGAATGGTAGAGAGGTCGTTTTCCCTGCTAAAACATTTAGCTCTGAAAATAGCATTAATTGGAGTACAACAGGTGGGTATGTACAAGCTTCAAATACTGTTTTTGAGAACAATAGAAGGGTCGTTGGGTTTTTGCCTTATCAGAACATGAATCAAGGGATTCTCCAGAATAATATTTCATTTTTTGAAAACTGTGTTTTTAAATTAGACGAAGACTATAATTTTTCAAATGATCCAGCTCAAATTACAGCTTGGGGGGTCGATATGATACCGGTTTTAGGTTGTTCTTTTTTAAATGAAACAGCAACACCCCCTAATGGTTACGCCATTCAAACAGCACAGACTTCTTTTTTTGTGGAACCAACAGCAACAAAGCCTTCAATAATAAAAGGTTTTGAATATGGTATTAAGTCGGAAATGTTGAATCATGTTTTTCAAACGATCTCTGTAACCAATACTATTTTTGAGGA
>JAIULY010000052.1 GCA_022565875.1 Schleiferiaceae bacterium
AAACTAAAAAAGTATTTTTCTAACTTGCGGCCAATACCCGAAACCCATTATGACACACAAAAACACATCACCTGTTCGCGTAATTGAGTGCCCACGAGACGCCATGCAGGGAATTAAACCCTTTATTCCCACTGAAAAAAAGGTATCTTACATACAATCGTTGCTACAAGTTGGCTTTGATACATTGGACTGTGGCAGTTTTGTTTCTCCAAAGGTTATTCCTCAAATGCGCGATACGGCGGCTGTTTTGCAACAGTTAGACCTCAGTGAGAGCAAAACAAAATTGCTCACGATTGTCGCCAATGAGCGCGGAGCTGCAATGGCTGTGGACGTCCCTCAGGTGACTTACTTGGGTTATCCTTTTTCGGTTTCCGAAACGTTTCAGCTTCGCAACACCAATAGGACTATTGCGCAATCTGCTGAGTTGGTTGATCAGTTGCTAGAACGCTGCGCACACTCCAACAAAGAATTGGTCGTCTATTTGTCTATGGGTTTTGGCAACCCTTACGGTGACGATTGGAGTGTTGCCTTGGTAGAAGATTGGGCGGGTAAGCTTTATGACAAAGGTGTGCGCATCATTAACCTTTCTGATACTATTGGTACATCGAATCCAACCAATATCGCACAACTTTTCACTTCTTTGCTGAAGGCCCTACCGGAGGTTGACTTTGGTGCGCATTTGCATACTACCTTGCCTACTTGGCACGAAAAAATCCATGCAGCGTATTCCAGTGGTTGCAGAAGATTTGATTCGGCCATAAAAGGCCTTGGAGGATGTCCAATGGCAACTGACTCTTTGACGGGCAATATGCCTACAGAAAAACTGCTGTCGTACCTCACTGCTGAAAAAGCCGCAAGTCACATCAATATGCTGGCTTTTGAATCGTCGTATAACAAAGCGTTACAAACTTTTCCTCACTAATCTTAAGAATCAGATGAAAGTAAATGACTTGCGGCAATTGCTAAAGGAATTACCCGCAGAAGAGGTTTTGAAATTGGCTGTTGAAATTTATAAATCGGTACCCAAATCCAAAAAGGATGCGCTAGATGCGTATCTAAAAAATCCTCAGCAAAAGAAAAAACCCACAGCGGAAGTAGTACCTGTTTTTGATGATTTAGCGTACGACCTTGGGCTTTTTATGAGAGATGCACGAGACGGTGGCTACCTTTCCAATAAATTAGGGATTCCGCTAAAAGCGCGAAAAAATTGGCGGTTTGCAGCGATGCGATTTTTTAAACTCCTGAAAAACCCCAACCTTCTCGAAGCCAACTACGAGGAACAAGCTGCCCTCCTACTCGACTACTATGCGTTTCTTTTGGAAGCCTATGATAACCAATATTTTCGCGCAGCAGATCCTTTTGAATCCACTCGTATTGATAGAGTGGATGGATTTGATGCGGTCATTGATTTTGCCAAGTCCCATTTGGGGATTCATGGTATTTTGCCGCGACTCATCGCCATCGCCACGCATCCTTGTCATTATTTTGATGAGTGCCAAAACCTTATAGAAGTATTGCTCTCTCATTTGGAACTGTATACCACCAAAGAACTTGCATTGAACAAAGTATTGGAGCAAATTGAATTGCAAACACTTCAATTTCAGTCTACAATGCAAAACCACCCCAAAATACGTCACTATCAATTAGCCAACCATCCCCAATCCAAGTCCCTTCAAAATTTGTGTACCCTTTTGTGGTATTTACACAGCGATTTGCATCAAGAACAATTAGGGCTTGACACACTATATAAGTACTGGCCTCTTAAGGCGCATACGCTCAATGAACTTTTTTATGTTTTGAGCAAACTCAATGTTGATGTTGCCAAAAAGAAATCTATTGCAGATGCTTTGTTGAGCGAGAAAATTCAAGTTAGCGATGTCATAAAAATGTACTACCTCAAGGAAAAAATGCCCTAGCTTTAAGCAAATGCGGATGGTTTGTATCATTTCTTTTTGTAGAAATACATCAAAAGCACTGGCAGCAAAGTAAGGTCTATTACTAATGCAAACACAAGCGCCATACTGACGAGCAAACCTATATAAAAGATACTGGTAAATCCCGAGAAGGTGAGTGTAATAAACCCACCCAACAAAACCATCGTAGTGATTACCAATGCTTTTCCAGTAGCCACACTGGTGCGTCGTAGTGCCACTGCCGGGGTGTAACCTTGTTGTAATAGCGATTTAAACTTCGCTAAGTAGTGTATGGTGTCATCCACTGCTATTCCAAAAATTATGGTAAAAACAATAGCTGTGGTAATTTTCAAATCAATGCCCGAGTACCCCATAATTGCCGCTATGATAGCTAATGGCAGTAAATTCACCACAATGGCAATGACCACCATCTGAATGGAGCGAAACAAGCCACCCATAAGCAAACCAACTAACAAGAAAGCCAATAGCAACCCTAAAACCATTTGTGCCACCACCTCGCGATTGCTCACGTCCACCTCATGACCAAAACCGGTGATAGCTATGCTAAGTAACTGAAATTCTTGCTCAAATAGTTGTTCTAATTGCTTCTCCAAAACCAACATTTTTGCGCCGCCAATATCTGGAGTTTCTAAGGTGATGCGCACCGCATTTTGTGCTTCATTAATTACGGTACGGAAAATACGAGATTGCAGTACGCTATTAGGCATCGTATTAGAATGCAGCACACTTTGTGAGCTGTTGTTCAATTTTTCTTGCTCTCGGTGGTATTGTGATATCAAAGTGGGTAAACTCAAAATTTTATCTACACCAAATGTTGTGATAAGCAAACTATCCAAACGTTGTAATTCTTCGAGTACTTCGGATTGGATAACAGTAGCACCTGAATTTGTCTTTGCGTAAAAATCGACCAAACGAATTCCTCCGTATCGCGATTCAAAAAATTCAAAATCAGCACGATGCGGATCCCCTTTAGGGAGGTCGTCCAAAAAATAATTGTCTATTTTTAATTGGCTTAGTCCAATAATTAAAACAGGCGCTAACACTAGCGGGAGGAAAATTAATTGTCTCCGATAGCGCAACGCCCAATAAAACAAGGCATTGAGAGGCTTGTGCCAAAAGCCATCTGCAGAAACTTTTGACTCAATGGGTACCCGCTTGGGAAACAGCAAGAGTCCAGGCACGAACAAAAAGGTAACGATTAACGCCAAAACCACGCCCAACGCCGTAAACACTCCAAATTCATTGAGTGCAGGAATGGGTGCGGTGAGTAAGGTGATGAAACCAATGGCTGTGGTGACGGACGTAAGTAACGTAGCCCAGCCTATTCGCCGAAAGGCCAAATAGACCGCCGCTTTGCGCGAATACCCATTGCGGCGTAAGTCCAAAAAACCAGAAAGCAGGTGTATAACATCGCTGATGCCCACCACCAAAACTATCGTGGGCATGATGTTGGTGAGCAGCCCCAAGGATTTGCCAACTCCTGTGAGAATGGCTAAGGTCCAGATTAAGGTGATCACTACGATTGCCACAGGTACCCAAAGACCAAAGGCGGAGCGAAAGGTCAGCCACAAAAAAACACAGAGCAATAAAAAAGCAACAATGCCAAATTTCACTACCTCACCTTCCATCTTTTCGACAAAATAGTGTTGCCCAATAATCCGTCCTGCATAGTGAACGGCGTCAAAATGATGGGCCGCTACAGTTTTATAAAGTTCTGAAACCAATGCATCTGCCTCCGATTTCGTCATTTCTTCTCTAGGAACAATTCTCAAAATAACAGATTGTGCATCTTTCGCTAAAAAAGCACCTACCAATGGGGACTGCGTAAAAATCCGAATGCTATCTCCTGCATACAATTCCGCATGCTCCCAATGCAACCAAGGTATTTTTGTTACCATTCTACCTGTGCGCACATTCTCAGTGAGACTTGTTAAACCTACCACTTGTTTTACATCAGTCCACTCTTTCACCTCATTACAAACACGATGGTAGCGACTTAAAAAGTCGTAGTCAAAAATTCCATTCTCGTGTACAAAAGCCACTTGTATGATACTCTCTGTACTTTCAAAATCAGCTTGAAATTGCTCTAGGATTTTACTGGTTTCTGAGTTTTTAGACAGCATATCATTGAACTCATATGTAATACGCAGTTGTGGTAGAAAAAAAAGCGCAACTACTGTTAGCACTAAACCGAGCCAAACTCCCCATTTACTGCGTAGCACAAACGCTCTTAATTGCAGTGCTGGCAAGGCGGTTTGCTTGTTGTTTTTCATAACACAGCTTCCCAAAGGTCACCATCGACCATAGTTAACAACTGGGCAACAAGAGCCTCTTCAAATGCAACTAAATCATCTTTTGAAATCATTTCTGATTTATTGTAGAGCAGTGGATAAACTGGACCTCCGGACTCGCGCAAAGGCACAATTCCCGCAGAAAAGGAAGTGCCCTCATATGTTTTACTCAGTAACCAAGCGTAAATCATCAACTGCAACGCCTTGCCCTTTTTTGGTGTAAACAATTCTTCGATACTATTAAAAGTAATGTCACTTTTGGCAAACATTCCCGTTTTAAAATCAAGTATTTGCAAATTCCCTTTCCAATAATCCACACGGTCAGCAAAGCCTTTGAAGCGCACCGGCACGGGAATACCTGACAGCACCATTTCTGTTTCAAAGCGGTCTTCAATACTGTGTATTCTGCGATCTTTTGCTGGGTTTTTTATTTTGTTTTTGATGTAACTCTGCAACATATGCTCCGCTACCTTAAAAACCATCAAGTTTCTGCCCATGGTCATGTCACCATTGGGGTAATCTTTCGCAAATTGTTCAGTAAGTAGGGCCGTAGCAGTATTTAAGAATACGGTATAATCTTGAGGTGTAGGGAAACCATTTACATAGGTAGAATAGAAGCCCTCTAAAACATGGTGAACCGCACTACCCATGGTGTCGTGAAAAATGGATTCCTCTATCCCCCGCTCCTCTCGAATACCCAATAGTTCTGTTTTATAAAAACTCACTGGATCAGCAATATATCGCGTTAAGGAAGTAGGTGACAAACCGGTTTGGAACTTTTTGTAAAGTGACTCCAACACAGCCTCGGTTTTTGTCACGGTTGGCAGCTTTCGCAAATGCTCTATAGAAACAGGAGCATCAAATTGTTTTTCTGTTATTTTGATGTTTGCAAAACTGCGCAATTCATAGCGCAGTTGCTTGATGAATCTGCTGGATTCACTTTTTCCTGTGCTGCCGTCTACGGTGGAATATATCAAGGTAATGTGACTTGCGCGCTGCAACATTCGATAAAAGTGGTAGGCGTAAATGGCGTCTTTGTCTAAATAGTTGGGCATTCCAAAACTGCGTTTCACATCAAAGGGTATCATAGAAAAATCTGTTTTACCCGATGGCAACGTGCCCTCATTGACGGAGGTCAATATCAAGTGATCAAAGTCGAGTGCGCGCGTTTCCAATACGCCCATTATTTGCAGTCCTTGCATGGGCTCTCCATAAAAATCAAGTGTCACTTCGTGCAACAAATCACTGAATAGGATGTTCAAACTTTTAAAATCATTCAAAAACTGGTGACTGCTTAACAATTCGGACAAGCGATTCAAAACACCAAAAAGGCCAAACGCCACCTCTGTATCTATAGCTGTTGCATTTTTATTTTTTTCATAATGCTGTAGCAATGCGCCTAAACTTTGTGTTACTTCGAAGGCTTGCGTTGCAGCAAAAAAATCAGCCAAGCCACTGGAAAACAAGGGAAATTGATCTAGGAATTGCGGCAAATCATCGCTGTAGAAATAGACTTTGTTCAAAGCCTTTAACTTGCGAATAGCGAAAGTGTATTGATCGAGTTCGGCGGAAGCCAAAAGACCCAACAGGGCTGGATGTTCCAAAAAGCTAAAAAGCTCTTTGTGGTAAAAAGCGTACCGATTTTTGGATTTGAGTTGTCCCGAGGCCAATTCATGTAACCGCAAGCCCAGCAGCAGCAAATTAGCGAGAGGATGCATGCCCACAGGATACCCCATTGTGATGTTTAGGGCCTGCACATGCTCAGGCATGGCATTCAAAATTGGCGACAGCAACGCCTCTTCGGCCAAGACTAATGCTACACGCTTTTCCACAATGTCTGCTGCGGGTACTTTAGAAATGGCATTAGCAGCGGCTCTGGCCTGTGCTGTGTTGCTGGGTACAGCAATGATTTCTATGTGTTTTTCTTGCATAGAAAAATTCCTGCTTACCAAGCCAAAAGGCTGGTCTTTTGTGTGCCACCGTTTGCGATATTGCCTCAAAAACTTACCCGCTTCGGCCATGTCATCGTTCAAATAATAAGCGTCGGCATCCCAAATAAAATCGAGCAGCTCTTGTTTTTTGAGATAGTCAAAAAGTTTTTCCTCGCAGGTATTCAGTGCATTTAAACCTACGGCAATGATTTTTTTAACTTTGTGACGCTTTACCCACTCCGTCACCAACGGATCGAGTTGCTCAGCCACTTTTCGATAAGCCATCCCTTGATAACCTTGATTGCGGGTCAACAAGAATTCTCGAAACTGGAAATAGTGTTCTCCCGCTTCTTTTACAAAATCAATGTAGCGCTGCATTAGGTCTGTGAATGCCTCATAGGGTCGGTCGGGTGCCCAATGCCGCAGCATTTCTAATTCGTATAAATAGGGAAATAGTTTTTCAGCAGCAACCAAATGACGATCTATCTCATTGAAATCTTGTAGCATACGCGGCGCCCATTTCATCACGCCAACAAAGTCTTCGGCTCCCTCCCCCATAGTTGCTTGATAATATTCAAAAAACGCAAACAACAAATCCAATCGCTGCAATTCTTGCAACTGCGAAACATGGGTAACAAACGAAGCCACAGACTGTATATCGGGTGCAACTATCGGAGTGTCTATTTGTGCTGCTAATGCTTTTCGCAGAAATTGGTCTGCGCGCTTGCTTGGCAGCAAAATGAGTACGTCTTTTAAATCTGTTCCATATTCAGCAAGAAGCTGCTTTGCAACCGTTTCTAAAAATGTCATTGGCAGGGGTTCGTTTGGATTATAGAAACGCTTCTTTTTTCAAATCCAGCCATTCTAGGGTGGCATTGCAGAAAATATCTTCCACCACGTCGGGCGGTAAATTCATTTCATTGATAAAAGCTCCAATTTCTAAATCACCTAGTGGGAAAGGATAATCGGAACCCAGTGTAACTCTTTTGCTTCCTTGCATATCGAGTACATACTGCAATAATTTGGGATCGTGTGTAATACAATCTACCCAAAACTGTCCGAGGTAGTCCTGTGGAGGTTTTTCGTTGTGAATGGCCACCAAATCAGGCCTGCAATTATAGCCGTGTGTAATGCGGCCCAAAGTGGGCAAAAAAGAACCGCCTGAATGTGCGAAATTAACGCGTAAATTGGGCAAGCGTTCGAAAACACCGCCAAAAATCATAGAGCAAATGGCACGGGAGGTCTCAGCAGGCATGCCCACCAACCAAGGCAGCCAATATTTGCGCATGTGCTCCATGCCCATCATGTTCCAAGGGTGCACCAAAACCGCCATTCCCAACTCTTGACAAGCTTCAAAAATGGGAAAAAACTCAGGGTCACTTAAGTTCTTATCATTGATGTTTGATCCAATCTGTATGCCTTTAAGTCCAATGGCCTTACAACGTTCCAATTCTTGAATGGCGAGTTCGGTATCCTGCATGGGAATAGTGCCTAATCCAATGTATTGTTTCGGATAGCGGTGTACCAAATCTGCAATGTCATCATTCAAAAACTTAGACAGTTCTAGACAATCCTGTGGCTTTGCCCAATAGGAAAACATCACTGGAATGGTACAAACGACTTGAACTTGTGTATCAAAGGCAGCATAATCTTGGATGCGCAAATCCGCATCCCAGCAATTGGCTTTAATATTTCTAAAGAATCGGCCACCTTGCATCATATTGGCAGATCCGTCTTGCATATGCACTAAAAAGATGAAGTCGCCATACCCAAACTTTTCAGCGAAATTGGGTAGTTTTTTCGGCAGAATATGGGTGTGCATATCAATTTTCAACATGTCGGGGATTTTATTTTGGGAGTATATTAGTGTACTTAAATGGCGTCGATTTTATATAAATCGTGGATCGGCTTGCATCACTGTGCCGCAAGCACTGCAAGTTCTGAGTACTTCCGATCCATAAAATTCGCGGAATCGGGGCAAGAAATCTTTTTCGATATTGGATAATGGAAAATATGCTTCGTGTAATTTGTGATTGCAGTTATCACAAAACCAAAGCAATCCATCGGTGTGCTCAGCTTTGCGCACTCGCTCAATCACCAAGCCTACGCTGCCTTCGGGACGAATAGGAGAATGAGGCACATTGGGAGGCAAAAGGAACATGTCGCCCGGACCAATTTTAATATCTCTAGGCTGACCGTCCTCTTGTATGCGAACGGTAATCGTGCCTTCGATTTGGTAAAATAGTTCTTCGGTATCGTTGTAATGATAGTCTTTTCGGGCATTGGGCCCACCTACGACCATTACAATATAATCCGTACCCTCGGGATATAAGTTCTTGTTACCCACGGGCGGCTTCAAAAGATCGCGATTGTCTTCTATCCACTTGTGTAGGTTAAAAGGAGCAGCAATAGCCATGTTTTTTGTGTTTTTAAATTGGTTTGTAAAAGTAAGTAGAAAGTTGGGTTCTCAAAACGCGATCTGGCAAAATCTTTTTTAAGTGCGTTTAAATAGCTATTGTACCATAACACTATATAATTACCAACATTGTATCTACTCAGCGTCATTCTTATGAAACCAAACTCATTAGAGCTGCAACAAACTGTGCTCATTTACTCGAATAAGTAAATGAAACACATCTTTACGATTTTATAATCCACATAGGTGTTTTTTTTTAAACACCTAATCCACCTGGTGTTGAAATTGATGTTTTCCAATACTTTACCGTACACCCAAAATACAGCAATGGAGATAAACCGCAGTTTGCAATGAAAAGGTGTTGCTACTTTTTACTCAAAATACGATTGCAGTTCTTCTGATTTGAATAATAAATCCATTTCGCACATTGCTTTAGTAGGGTTTTTATTTTCAAAATACCCAAGAGCAAAAGAATTGTCTATGGCTGTATTTAATTTTGTTTTTAATTTCAAATAAATGTCATCATTTTGTTTTGTGAAGAATTTTTGAGTTTTTTCGTAATTCTTCAAGTATTTTTTTAGTTGTGTTTCTGCTTTTAAACAAGTTTCGAAGTATTTCGATGTTTTTTCAAAATGGAGTAAAAACCAAAACTCAATACAAGGATTATTTACAATAACAATAACATTAGGATAGTTTGTAATAAGATCGGCTCTGTAATTTTCAAAATTTTTAAGTGGTGATTTTTTGGCTTTTGGTGCTTCACTATCCTCTTTGATAACGGTATCTAAGTCAATTATCCAAAAAACTTTTGTAAATTCTTTACCCGATAAACTACATACTAAATTATACTGATCTTCTAGACTTTTTTTGCTTGGAATTTCTGGTTTTATATTAACACGTATACCCCGTTCGTTTCTCTTTAGCATTTGCAAATACCAAACTTCTGTTTTTCCGTCTACTACAAAAGCAAAAGAAGGAATTGTTTTGTGTCTGATTTTTTTGGGCTTTCTCATGTGCTTAAATCAATGAAAGTATCGCCCAAGTTAGGCGTTCCACTTAATTTACCGCTTTTGTAGGCGTTTAAAATATTTGTAGTATTTCTCACAACAGAACTATCAAAATCAGCCAATGAGTAAAGCTCTGTCGAACAACTTTCTTGTTTGTCTGTGAACCATATTACATCATTTCTAAAAACATCTTTATTATCTAAAATTTCTCGATTGTGGGTGGTTGCAATGATTTGAGAATTTTTAGAATTCAAAAGAAAAGAAATGATAAAATGTAAATATAAATCAGGATGTAAAGAAGCTTCTAGCTCATCAATAGGAAATGCTGTTGATTTTTTGATCAACAGAGCTAATAAGCCCGCAAATCCATAAAAACGCTTTGTTCCTTGTGATTCAAATTCTAAAGGCAAGGCGTATTTTGTGTTATTTACTGTATGTTCAAATTCAATATTTACAGCGGTTAACTTTCCTTTGGCTTCTAATTCTTTAACGCTTTCACTTGGCGTTTTCACTTGTTTTTTCAAAAATTCAATGAAATCATCAGGAATATCTTTATCTTCCTCCTGAATAAAAATGTCCGAAATATTGAAATCCGCTTTCTTCAATATTGTAACGACATCAGATTTAGATATTTCGTTAGTATTGATGCTTGAAGTTACAAATCCTTCAAGTACTGTTCTAGTAGAAATCATTGGATTTAGATAATTTTTAAACCAGTCAACAACTTCTTGTAACTCTTTGAAATTAATGTTAGTTTTTAGATATCCTCCAAGAACAGTATTGTTCCAAAGGGTATTCGCTTCCAGCGTTTTTTCAAAAAACTTATCGGTAGAAATTTTACTTCCAAATGCTATTTCAGTAAATTCACTAAACAAATTAGTTTTTCTTTTAAAAACGTTGGCTTTATTTGGGTGATAAAAATACAACTCCTCTGTTACAATGGCCTTTTTGAAAAACGCAATCTCATAAAAATATTTAATGTCATTTTGAAAAAACTCAATAGAGATAATTGAGTTCTCTTTGGGTGTTTCTGAGTCAAACAAGAAAGGATTAAAGTCTAACTCATTAGTTTTTTTACGCTCTGGTTCAAGAATAAGGTCTCTTAAAAAATTAAGAGCCTTCAAAATGGTTGTTTTCCCAGATGCATTTGCGCCGTAAATTAAGGCTAATTTTAAAATTCTTTGTCCACCAAAATTCACGACATAAGCGTCTTCGAGGTGTGTAGATTTGTCTGCCTCAAAGGAAAGCCTTTGTTTTTCTTTTATAGAACCAAAATTTTGAACACTAAAGTTGATAATCATTTTTTATCGTCATTCTGTAAGTTGCTTGCAAAAATAAGATTAAAAATTCCAAAACAAAGGCTTTACATACAAAAAAATGCAACTAGATTACGAATACACAAACAAAGAGACATCCATTTATTGCACTAACAAGGCGAGAGGTTAAGAAACCATGCTCAAGCTCTGTTCATTGAATTCTGACAACTATCAAAGTTGCGTTAACTCCATTAGATACATACTATAATTACTTCATTTATTCCCGCTAGCCCCTCACAAGTACTACACTTGTTTTGTTATGACAAGTGTGACTGTCTTTTAAGAGATGGTAGACATACATACCATTGAAAACTGTACAATAAGGCGTTACCATTGCAAAAGAATGAAAAATGATAAGCGGATACACTACTAAGATTTAGTATTAAGTCAACTTCGAAAAATCCCTTTCTAGCAAACCCGACTTATCGGAAAATATTTGAATCCTCTCTAACAATTAGTTAGCACTATTCCAAAAACTCCCTCCCAATCAATTTTGATTGAAGTCATCTCGTACGAAGTGGACTCCGCTTTAGAATATGTTGCTTTTTAATGCGTTCTAGTAACTCACTTTCAATCAACCGCCCTTTGTCCTTGGCGTACCAAGCGTGCAAGCGTTGAGCGAATTCCTGGTAGGTTTCTTCTTGTTGTGCTTTAAAGGCGCGCAACATTTCCTGAGCAGGTTTTGGACGCGGCCCCCAAATGCCGATCTCGGCTGTGAAATCTGCGTTCATTCGAATGAGTATAGGAATACTTTTTCCGCCTTCTGTGAGGTAATGTTCCATTAATTCGGGGTGCTCGTCTCGCAAAACGATGCGAAAGGAAATCGCACTATTGCAAGCCGCAATTTTGTGCAAAATGGGCAATGACTGTGCTGCATCACCACACCACGCTTCTGATATTACCAACCAATTTTCTTTTGGCAAATTTGAAACGACTTCGCAAAGGGCTTCACCTACATGGTGGGTTTTGTCTAGACGTTTCATCCGGCGCTGGTTCAACTGAGTATACGCTACCATTTCGGGAGACTGATTGGGCCCTGTGGTTTGTTCCTTTTCTAAAAGACTGGCAATGAGCTGCTGATAAGCATCATACGTCATACCAGCTGCCCATTTGTTTTTCACTAATGCTATTTTCTCCATTCGTTGGCTTCAAATTCTATAATTGTATTGGATATAATAGCAACACATTCGAGCAATTGTTCGCGTGTCATCACAAGTGGTGGAGCAAAACGGATAATATTGCCATGTGTGGGTTTGGCCAATAGCCCATTGTCACGTAATTTTAGACAAATTCGCCAAGCTGCATCGCCTTCTTCAGCGTCATTAATAACAATGGCATTCAACAACCCTCTGCCACGCACAAGTGTCACTACCTCAGTGGTATCTACTAGCTTTTGAATTTCGTTTCGGAACAATTCACCAAGTATGCGTGCATTCTCGGCAAGATTTTCGTTTTCAACAACTTCTAATGCCGCCATGGCCACACGATTAGCTAATGGAAAACCACCAAAGGTCGACCCATGTGAGCCTGGCGTAATCACTTGCATGACAGCATCATTTGCCAATACAGCCGAAACGGGCAGCACACCTCCTGAAATGGCTTTGCCCAAAATAAGGACATCTGGCTTTTTAGCAATGGTGCTCTCGCAACGCGCTCCTGTGCAATTACACCCTTCGCAAGACGCCAATAAACGTCCAGTCCGCGCAATACCCGTTTGCACCTCATCGGCAACAAACAATACATTGTACTGCTCACACAACGCTGCAACTCTAGGTATATAATCTGCATCTGGAGTAAATACACCCGCCTCTCCTTGAATGGGTTCTACTAAAAATGCTGCGGTGTGTGGGTGTTTTAATTCGGCTTCTAAAGCAGCTAAATCATTGTACGGCACACTGACAATACCTGGGGTAAATGGTCCAAAATCTTTTGTGGCTCCTCCGTCGTTGGAGGCAGATATGATCGATATAGTACGCCCGTGAAAATTGTTGTGACACGTTATGATGCGCGCTTGATTCTCTGGTATACCTTTGATGCGATAGCCCCAGCGTCTGCTGATTTTCATGGCGGTCTCCACGGCTTCCGCTCCGGTGTTCATCGGCAATACCTTGTCGTAATCAAAAAAATCAGTGACAAACTTCTCATAGGGCCCTAAGGTGCTGTTGTAAAATGCCCTTGAAGTCAAGGTCAATTGTTGGGCTTGCTCTTGTAATGCCTTTAAAATATGCGGGTGACAATGCCCTTGATTGACAGCTGAATAAGCAGACAGAAAATCATAATAGCGATTCCCTTCTAAGTCCCAAACAAACACGCCTTCGCCGCGATCTAACACTACGGGCAACGGATGGTAGTTGTGGGCGCCGTATTGATCTTCCAATGCAATGGCTTCTTCTGATGTCAATTTTTTTGTACTCATGCTGTGTGTTTTTAATCGTTTATTCCTGTTCAAGAAGTTTTGATGCAACTTTTGGTGCTGTTTAAACCGCTAAGGCATTAACAACCAAAATATAGCAAGCAACTACCCCAAAAGGTTTTGTGGGTTGCAAATAGACGGACTATAATTGAAAAAACCAATCGCCTTGAGAGGAAATCAGAGACTCGAGAAATAAATATCTATTTACTATTCAAAATCATATCATTACACACGCTCTCCTCTATCTTCTCTTCAAAATTTTGATTCGTACAGCCTCGTTAGAAAAATGCTGAAAACCCCACAAACCTGCAGGATCTTGCCAGTAAAAATTTTACGTATCACGCACTGTTTCTACTCGCATTAATATTTCCAAATAGGGTCCGCACCACGAGTTTTTCAAAAATCTCCTTATCGGGGTCATTGGCTTGTATTTGCTGCAGCGCATACTGCTGAATGGTGAGTAAGGGAAGTATCAGCTGTTCTCGCATACTTATAGACATGCGGGAAAGCGGTTCACGTTCCATAAGTTCGGTTTCTCCCGTTAGGTGAAGCACCCATTTTTTGGTCAATAAATACTCTTCGCGCAACGCTTTCCAAAAGGCACCGTACTTGGGGTCGTGCTGCATGTAGGCGGTGAGCGGAAAGAACGACTTTTTCATAGACATCGTACTGTTGAGCATTAACACCCTGAAAAACGGCGAGTCGCGATAGAGTTCTTCGATTGCCTCAAACCGATCAGCGTATGCTTCTAACGCCGAGCCTAAACCAAAGTAACCGGGGACGTTTTGACGCACCAAACTCCATGCACCTACAAACGGTATAGCCCGCAGCGATTTCAATTCTAATTTTTCTGTGGCATTGCGCTTTGTCGGGCGACTGCCAATATTGGTGGCGCCGTAGTATTTTAGCGTGGTCATGTTTTCCAAATACGGCACAAACAATGGGTGCTGCTTTAATTCAGTGTATTTCTGGAAACTGCGATCAGCCAAATCAGAAATGAGCTCCTTGTGTTCCTCCGAAGCATACTGTTTGGGCCGCAAATGCTGCGCGCCTGCAATTAAAAGTTGTTCCACATTGTAAGTGGCTTGTTCTTCTGTGCCGTAGATACTGCTTATGGTTTGTCCCTGAATAGTGAGTTGAATTTTATCACTTGCAATTTGCTGGCCCTGTGCGGCGTAGAACTGATGGGTTTTTCCGCCACCACGTGCCGGAGGACCTCCCCTACCATCAAAAAACACAACTTGGTAATCGTATTCTCGTGCAAGCGCGGTGAGTCGCTCTTTGGTGCGGTAAATTTCCCAATTGGCTTTGAGGTATCCCCCATCTTTGGTGCCGTCTGAGAAACCTAACATTACGGTTTGTTGTCGTTTACGGTTTTGCAAATGGGCTTGGTACAAGGGCAACTCATACAACTCGCGCATCACATGGTCCGACTGCGCCATTCCAATCATGGTTTCAAACAACGGCACAATGTCAATGTGAATGTCCGCATCACGATATCCACAATACTTGAAGAAGGCGTAGACATGCAACACATCGAAGATGGTCTCTGTATTACTAATGATGTAGCGATGCAACCCTCTTTCGCCATTCATCTTTTGGATATCGCGTATCTGATAAACATTAATAAGCGTGTCGCGGGTTGTTTCATCACTATACTTTGCGGGATCTATTTGCAAACTGCGATTCGTGAGGTATTCAATTTTTTCTTGATGACTCAATTGCTGGTAATCTACTTGAAACTCTTGTTCAAAGATTTGCGCTATGGCCTCAAGGTGTTTGCTGCTATCTTGTCGAATATCAAGTGTCGCAAAATGACTTCCAAAAAGATGCACCCGACCGATCAAATCGTTGAGCTCCTCTACATTTAATCCTTTGTAATCCGATTCAACTAAGTTGCTGACTTCATTTAAAATATCCAGAATTTCTTGATGTGTAATGGTTGAACCTGTACCAAACAACTCGTTGTATAGTCTGTCCTTTAGGGTTTGCATCAGGGGCGCTGTTTTAGAAAACGTGAGTTTCCGGCGCAATACTTTCACGTGATTGTAGTAGCATTTAAAAATGGTTTTCCGCAACAACGTAGCTACTTTTAGGGTAGTTTCTGCCGAAACAAAGGGGTTGCCATCGCGGTCACCACCTGGCCAAAAGCCCATTTCCAGCAAGTGTGGATTGAAATCAGGTTGGGCGTCAATCAATTTGCCGATTTTGTGATACAGTTTCCCGAAAGTATCGTAATACACAAAGCGCAAATAAAAGAGAATGTTTTGTGCTTCGTCGTAGGGCGATGGTTTTTCGCGCTTTACAAACGGGGTAAATGCCAATTGCTGCAACAGATTGTCTATTGTGGTAATACCATCTTCTTTAATAGCAGTGCGCAACCCACGCATGATCGTTTGTACATCTTCGGAATAAAATTGTGTAGGGTGTGCTGTAAACACCAATCGTGCACTAAACTTTCTAAAATGCGTCTGCCAATCGCCGTAGTTGGGCGCATTGGGCACCACCCAATCCTTTAGTGACTTTCTATTGAAGCGCGCAAATGCCGCGTCTTCGACACTGTCAAACAGTACTACTTGCCGCTCGATATACTGTACCATGCGAAACAACAAATCAAACTGTTCGCTGCGGTTGTGCACCGTTGTGTGCTGACTAAAAAAATCTGCTATAATTTCTTTTGGTTGCTTTGTGGCCGCATAGCCTTCGCGGGACAGCTTCGCCAACAAAGGAATGTAAATCCCTGTATTTGTGGTACCCTCGTTGGGCAAATTGAGAAAAAGACTGTTGTAAATAATATATTTGTTCTTCACGATTTCGCGAAACAACTCTAACTTTTCAGCTTCATTCATATGGATAAACGGCATTGATGTGTAATGTCACAAAATAAGCAAAAAAAACGACACCACCAATGTCGTATTTATGAATATTTTCATTCGCTTTGCGTTATATCAAACAGAAAAATTATGGGCAAAAAAAAAGACCTCACGAGTATGTGAAGTCTTTTTTTATGTGACACTGCAGG
>JAIULY010000053.1 GCA_022565875.1 Schleiferiaceae bacterium
CACGTGAAACAGTGTTTTAATTAACTGAATTTAAATACTTTAATGCCTTTTCTAGATAAAAATCTTCTTTCATCCGCATTTCCTTTTGTTCTGCTTCTGTTTGGTCATTGTATCCAACGAGATGCAGCACCCCATGAATACAAACACGAAGTACTTCGTGTTTAAAAACAATACCATTTTGGCTGGCAAAGTTCTCTATAAAATCTACACTAATATGGAGTTCGCCAATAATTTTATTACCACGAGAAAAATCAAACGTGATAATATCGGTAAAGTAATCGTGATCTAAAAATTGCTTATTGATGACTAAGAGTGAATCATTCGTGTGAAAACTAACCACAACTTTTGCTATTGAGACGTCTTCAATGAAACCAATAACACCATAAGTAGCCTTTAATAAATCAGCTGTGAGAAAAGCTATCCTTTTATCTGTCTGTGGAGATATGGTAATTTTCATAGGTATAGCGTCTGCAATTATGGTTTTTGAAGCGTGTTTTGCTTGGTGCGGTAGAAATAACCAAAGTTCGGCACGTCGTAGCGTATGCCCTCAATTTGTTTCTCACGTTGTTTCAGATAGGCGTCTATTTCTTCTTTAAACGCCGTGTGCTGGCTTTTTGCTGTCTCTCCTTGTCGTTGGTCGTCCTGTTTCTGTTTGAGCTCTGCATTCTCCGCCTCTAACAACCGAGACATAATTTCTTTTTGTCTTTCGAAGAAAGCATCGTCAAACTTCATGTTGGCAATGTCTGTTTCATTCTCTTCTAGTTGTTCCAGCAATTCTTGCATGGCTTTCCCTTGCTGCTCTTGGGCAATGCTGCGCAACTCTTCCCGAATCTTTTCTTGCTTGGCCATCATTTCTACTACCTCCTTACTCATCCCTCTATCACCCTTCTTGCGGCCTTTTTCACCTTCTGCGTCTCCTTCTCCTTGACCTTTCATTTTTCCTAATTGCTCTGCAAGTTCCTGCTGCATTTTTTTCAAACTATCCATACTAGGCTTGCCAGAACCTGGTTTTTGACAATTCTGATTGCCTTCCATCATAGCCGCCTGCTGCTGCTGCATTTGATCGAGGGCATCGTTTAATAATAAAGATAAATTATTGGTGCTCGTCATGACATATTGCTGATGTCCTGTGCCTTTACTCAATTGACGCTCCGCAAATGCCTCTAAAGATTTATCAAAATTTCGATCTATAATCTTCATTTCTTTATTGATGAAAGGCTCGATTTCTACCACACGCTTGCTCAATGCGAACAAAGAGTCTGCAATTATTTGGCTATTGCTCTGGAGTATCTTTTGCTCGCGAATCAAACTAACATATTCTACACTATTAGAAGAAATGGTTCCAAAGCGCAACATGAGCTTTTCTTGATCTGTACTGAGTGTTATCAGGTTTTCCAAAATACGCCTCAAATCTTCCATATTTTCGGCGTTCTGTTGTTGCGTCATCCCACCTTGAAAACTCATAAGGGATTCTTTTGCTTTTTTCATGGATTCGCTGGCCTTCTCTTGTTGCTTTTTGGCTTTATCGCTATTGCCGTTTTGCATTTCCTCACTTGCTTTATCCATGCTCTTTTGGGCATCATCAACGTCTTTTTCGGGTTTTTCAAAACCGTTGGGCTTCTTAAGCGATTGGTCTTTCTTCTCTAATTCGTCTAGCTTTTTATCCAGATTATCCAATTGCTCTTTAAGCTCTTCTTGCGCGGCAGCATCGGCATCATCAGCATCCTTCAATTGGTTCTGCTTATCTTCCAATTCACTGAGTTCTGATATGGCATCATCAAGCGCTTTTTCAAAATTTAATTGTTCCAGCAATTCAAGATATCGGTCGAGTTCATCACTCAGTTGACTATTTTCCAACTGCAATTGTTCTAACTTTTCACGTAATTCCTCTTTATTCAATTGATCCATCAGATCTTCTATCTCTCGCATCAACTCTTTCATCTCATCAGTCAACAGCTTGTCGAGTAGGTCGTCAATTTTCTTTTGTTTATCTAAAATTTCTTCCTTGAACAAGGATTGATCTTTGTCCATTTCAGATTGGCGTTTTCTTTCTTCTTTTAGCTCCTCGAGCTTTTCGCGTATCTTTTCTTGATCTTTCAGCAATTCTTTGAGCTGCTTTTTATCTTCCCAATTGGGCTCCTTTTTGCGCAAAAGCTCTTGATTTTTATCTTTGAGCTGCTGCATGGATTCCTGTAATTTTTGACGTTCTTCATCAAGTTGTTCGTTCGACGCACTGCTGTTGCGCATACTTTCGCTTCGCAGTTCATTGACTTCTTTGGGTTGGAGCGTTACAATTTTGGAATAACTCGTTTTTGGACCGTTAATACCGTCATTATCCGCAACTCCTAAACGAAAGACAGCATCTTTAAGAAGGGCCTTTTCTATTCCTTCGAATGAAATATTCTCTTGTACCCTTTGATAATTACTTTTAGAACGTAGCGAAATTTTACCCTTCTTTACAACATGGTTATCTTTAGACAATTCCCAAAATACTTGAGAAAAACCATAATCATCCTCAATAGTGGCGTCTACATAAATACCGGAATACGCGATAGAATCGAGAATGAAAGAAGCATCCACAGTTGGGTAGGCATCTTTAACTATATCAATAGCATAACGGTCGCTAGTCTCAGATAATCCGTTTTGTGATTTCAATACCACTTGATAACTGTCATTGTTTGAAAACAAGCGCTCTACCAAAAAAAGATTGTTCTTTCTTGCGAAAAAGGCTTGGACATCTTTGGTGAGAAATACAGCGCTATCCACAGCAGCGGTTTGCAACGAAAAAGATAGTTTTGTACCCTCTGGAATACGCAAATTATCGTATTGGTTCTTTACTGTATTCTCAAATCCTGTGTATTTGGGATACGATATGGCAATAGCTAACTCAGAAAGTTGTGGTGGATGAACAGTGGCAATGGAAAAAGGTCCAAAGCGAAAATCTCCGCTTGTAACATAACACACCAAATCATTTTTTACTCGAGAAAGCGTGTGCTCAAAGTTTTTACCCGCTTTGCTAAGGGGGATATTTTGCCCATTTAGATTGAGAAAGGCATCTTGAGGTATCACATTACCACTAGCCATGAAACTAATCGTGTACGGTTTACCTACAACAGCTGTCTCGTGCTCCACTAATTCAAACGAAAACGGAGCAACCGGAACAATTATTGTTCGATGTTGGGCTAAACGTTTTGTCCCTTCAACAACATTAAAAAAATAACCACTAAGCGAAAGAAAAAGTAAAAGGAGTACAGTGGGGACTGCGTATACGAGGAATCGTCGGTTCTCGGAAAAATCAATGGCCTCGTTAAAAGGGATGGGTGTCAATTTCTCGGTTCGTTGCGCAATACTGGCTAGCACTAAAGCATCGTCGGTAGAATGCTCACTAAACTCAAGTAGATTCAATAGTTTGTCTTGTACATCGGGGAAATGTTTACCGATAATCATGCTGGCTTGCTTATACGACAACGTATTGCGCAAACGAAACAAGCCCAATAGCGGTAAAACGAAAAATTTATAAACGATAACCAATTCCACGCCAACAAGCGCATAGAAAAGAAGGGTACGGGTGTTTGTACTCAGGTATGCCAAACCAACCAAGAGCGAAATCACTACAAAAATGCCAATACCAATAGCGAAGAATAGAATCACGCCTTTGATTAATTGATTGATGTAATGACGCCGAATGAACCGGTCTAATAGCGAATATATGGGATTACTTTGCATCTTACAAAATTAACACTTTGAACAACACAAACAAAGGATTACTATAGAACACACAAACAGCAAAAATGTGCCGATGCCTAAGGCTTAACTGAAGTATATTTGCACCCAAATTGAGACGCATGACAGCTAGAAAAGTAAGAGTACGATTTGCCCCAAGTCCAACTGGACCATTGCATATGGGTGGCGTACGAACAGCACTGTATAACTACCTTTTTGCAAAGAAGCACAATGGTGATTTCTTGATACGCGTAGAAGACACCGATCAAACACGATATGTACCTGGTGCAGAAGCCTATATCATGGAGGCGTTAACTTGGTGCGGCATGCAGGCAGATGAGAGTACACTTGTAGGTGGCCCACACGCTCCCTACAGACAATCGGAGAGAAAAGCGATTTACCGCCAATATGTCGATCAATTGTTGGCAAATGATAAGGCGTACTATGCCTTTGACACTTCGGAAGAATTGGACCGCGTACGAGAACTTTCTAAAGCGGCAGGTAATGCTGGTTGGCAATACAACCACGTCACCCGTTCGTCCATGCGCAACTCATTGACATTACCAAAGGAAGAAACGGAACGATTGCTAGAAAGCGGTGAACCTTTTGTTGTTCGTATCAAACTACCTCGCAATGAGGAGGTAAAATTTCATGATGTCATTAGAGGCTGGGTTTCTGTAAATACCAATCATATGGATGACAAGGTATTGTACAAATCCGATGGGATGCCGACTTATCATATGGCCAACATTGTAGATGATCACTTGATGGAGATCACTCATGTCATACGTGGTGAAGAGTGGCTGCCATCAGCACCTTTACACGTATTACTCTACAAGTATTTGGATTGGGAATGCCCAATTTTTGCGCATTTGCCATTATTACTCAAGCCGGATGGAAATGGAAAACTAAGTAAGCGCGATGGTGATCGTTTAGGATTTCCGGTTTTTCCTTTGGAATGGACTAACCCTGAAAACGGTGAAGTTTCAAGTGGTTATCGTGAGCGTGGCTTTTTACCGGAAGCCTTCATCAATATGTTGGCCTTTTTGGGCTGGAATCCCGGAACATCACAGGAACTATTTAGCATGTCGGAGCTTATTGCCGCCTTTGACTTAGAACGTGTTGGTAAAGCGGGTGCAAAATACGACTTTGAAAAAGCCAAATGGTTCAATCAACAGTACATTAAGCATCTATCGCACGACGCTATAGGTGCTATTTTACATGCACAAGCCACAGATGCTAAGATCAATGTTTCACTAGAAATCTGTGTGAAAGCAGCACCACTCGTTCAAGAGCGTGCTGTTTTTACTAATGAATTATTGGAAGAAGGCCAATATTTATTCGAAGCACCAACGTCTTTTGATGAGAAAACTGTAACAAAGAAATGGAATGCAGACTCACCAGCCATTATAGGAGAATTGAGGGAGGCATTTGAAGCCATTGAAAATTGGACATCCAACGAAATTGAAGTTGTTTTTAAAGCCTTTTTGAACGAAAAAAAGATGGGCTTTGGTCAAGTAGGACCCTTATTCCGTTTGACGGTCACTGGAAAGGGTGCGGGTGCTTCGTTATTTGACATTTGTGAAATCATTGGAAAGGAAGAAACACTAAAGCGCTTGAAAGATTCCACTGCAACACTAGCCACATTATAACATGAAGGATAAAATAGAAGTCCTCGGGATTGCCATATACACCAACCACGGTTGTATGCAAGAAGAGGCTCTTATCGGTTCAAAATATGTGGTGGATGTATGGGTAACTGGAGATTTAGGCACCTCTTGTATATCAGATGATTTAATGGATACTATTGACTACGTACATATCAATAGAATTGTTGCTGAAGAAATGCAGGAACGCAGCAAATTATTGGAACATGTTAATCTCCGCATAATCAAACGTTTGTTTGCTGAAATTCCACCTTTGGAAACGGCGAAGGTAAAGGTTACAAAACTGACCCCACCCATAAATGGAGATGTGGCATCAGTGAGTGTGATTTTAAAAAGAAAACGTTCAGAAATGACTATTGGATAACAACTAATTGTTTTATATTTGCAGCCCTTTAAAAAAGGTTCCGTGGCCGAGTGGCTAGGCAGAGGTCTGCAAAACCTTGTACAGCGGTTCGAATCCGCTCGGAACCTCAAAGCAAAAGCTCTTGATTTTATCAGGAGCTTTTTTTATTTTCTATACGCTGGCTGATGTGGTGATATGCGTTTGCTGCGCATCCAACGAACTACCAAACCCCTTTTAGGCGAAAATAAAACACCTAGAACAAGAAAACCTCCCGCAACCACACTCATACTTCCCGCTATACTGCTGTTTAACCACACGCTGACGCTATAGCCAAACAAAGCACTTAAAAAACCAAACACAACGGTAAGTGCGAGCATGTATTTAAAATTATCCGTAAACAAATAAGCCGTGCTTGGTGGAATGACTAAGAATGCGACAACTAAAATAGCTCCAACACTTTCAAAAGAGACTACTGTGGTGATGCTCACCAGCGCCATTAAAGCATAATGCCAGAAAATGACGTTAATTCCTAGTGATTTGGCATAATCGAGATTAAAGGTGGTAATATAAAGGCCTTTGAACCCTATAGCAATAAAAGAAGCTACCAATACTGCTGTGCCCCCAAGAATCCAAATGGGCCGCGGACCCAAATTCATGTTGTTCCAATAAATAGTATCTAGTGGCACAAAAGCGATTTCACCGTGAAGTACACAGTCGGTGTCTATGTCTATCTGATTGGCATATTTGCTGATCAAAATAATACCCAGGGAGAATAGAAAAGTGAAGCTAATACCAATACTAGCATCTACTTGTAATTTTCCTTTTATAGAAAGATTTTCAATCATAAAGGTAGTGAGCAATCCAATAAGAATAGCTCCAAGTATCAAGCTAAAACTTGCCCGATGCCCCACAATAAGATAGGCAATTACGATACCGGGTAAAACAGCGTGCGATATAGCATCACCCATCATACTCATTTTGCGCAATAGTAGAAAGGCACCTAAAACGCCACTTACGCTAGCGACCAATGTACCGGTAAGAACAATCCAAAATCCGTCCATTATCTATCAGCTAAAACAACGGGATGAATTTCCCGCAATGGTTCAAAATTAGAACACAAGTCGAGTTCTTTCA
Source organism: Schleiferiaceae bacterium (assembly GCA_022565875.1). GTDB lineage: Bacteria > Bacteroidota > Bacteroidia > Flavobacteriales > Schleiferiaceae > JAIULY01. The sequence continues at coordinate 6,868 of JAIULY010000053.1, forward strand.
ATATATCCCGCTCTAGTTCAGGGGTAATGATATGTTCTATGGCCTCTGCATCCTTATGCACCAATTCGGGTCTCAAGTTCATCTTCCTGGCCAAATACACTTCCCAAAGTCGATGCAACCGATTGATGCTTTTCCCCTTTTCTATCCCTTTAAAGTTCATGACTAATTGCCCATTAACGCAAGTACCAAATTCTTGACTTTGAATAAGTTCCATACCTTTTTTCCACTCGCTAGCTGGAATTCTTCTTATCTTGCTAATCGCCTCTCTGCTCCTTGGCGCTTTAAACTGCCGATCCATTTCCCCGAGTTGATAAGCAAGTTTTAAGATGTTCTCACACAATATTTTTTGCCTGTTTTTGCGCTGTGCATTCCATTTGGCCAAAACACCTTTTTTAGGTGCAAAAAAGACACTTACTAATGAAAAACCCGTCAATGCGACAACAGTCCAAGGTCCGGTAGGCATCCCGCTATAGCTGAAGCTTATATAGGCACCCACAATACCACTTGCAGCACCAATGACGCCCGCAAGGAGCAACATAGTTTGTAATTTATTGGTCCAGAAACGTGCGGTTGCGGCAGGGGCGATTAATAAGGCGGACATCAAAATAATACCAACCGCCTTAATGCCGGAAGCAATAGTAAAAATGGTTAGTGTACTCAATAAAAAATCATAAAACTTTATAGGTAGTCCCAAAACAGTTCCAAAATCTGGATTGAATGCCGCTAATTGAAAACTCTTGAAAAATAGCAACACAACGATGAGCACAATAGCGGCCACAAAACCAAAAACTTGTACATCTTGCATAGACATGGCCGCTGCTTGACCAAAAATATATTCATCTAATCCGGCTTGCTCAAAACTACCACTCTGTTGGATGTAGGTAGAAATCATCATACCGCCACCAAAAAATACGGTGAGAACGATAGCTAAGGCAGCATCAGGTTTTATAATGGTGCTTCTCGTAAGAAAATCAACGGCAAAAATGCTGAGCCAACCACTAAAGATAGCACCTAAGAGCAAGAAGAAAGGGTCTTTTACACCGCTCAGAAGAAAGGCAAAAGCGATTCCAGGTAACATGGCATGCGCCACTGTTTCACCAACGAGTGCTTTCTTCTTTAGGTAATTGAATGATCCCACCATACCGGAAACAAAGCCCAAGAGAACCACACTGAAAAATACAGCATTGACATTACTATCTTGAAAACCGAAAAAGGTGAGAAAATCACTCATAGTTATTGAAGCGCGTTTATGATGCGTTCGGTATTAATTTTTAACATACTCAGATAATCAGGGGCTTCACTATCAGGGCCACCTAAAGCATCACTAAAGAGCTCTTCACCCATAGCGACGGTATGACCTTTCTTGGCACAACCATCGATTACAGCTTGGAGCGATTGACTTCCAGTGATGTTTTCTGGAAAAATTGCCTTAATTTGGTTTTCTGTTAAAAAATCAACCATTTCTCGAATGTCTTTCAATCCCAATTCACCGGCGGTACTACGACCTTGTAGGCTGCGGACTTGAAAGCTGTATTTGCGTGCAAAATAATTCAAAGCATCATGTGAGGTAATAACAAAGCGACGCGATTCCGGAATCGCAGTGATCAGGCTATTAATATCTTCGTTTAGTGCTACAAGTTGCGATTGATAAGTAGCTAAATTTTGCTTGATGACAGTCTCTTGGGAAGGATCTAGTTCGATTAGTTGGGTAGCAAAATATCCCGCCACTTCAGACCACATCGACACATCAAACCAAAAGTGAGGATCAAAACCATCGTCAAACTCTGTATCGTTGATAAAAAGGGATTTATCCAAGGCATCGGAAGCGGCAATAACTTTTTTATCACGACGCATTTTTACCAAAATATCAGTCATTTTACCTTCGAGATACAAACCATTAAAAAAGATAACATCACTATTTTTCAATTTTTTTAAATCACCTTGAGTAGGCTTGTAGATGTGCGGATCAACTCCAGGACCCATCAGCGCGCTATATTCAAAGCCATCACCACCGATATTCTTTAGTAAATCTTCAATAATTGTAGTCGTTGCTAAAATTTTAATGGTCTTATTGTCAGAGTCATTAACTTCATTTTTAGTTTGTTGACAACCCGTTGAGGCAAAGGCCACAGCAACAATAAGTGCACTTACAAACGCGATAGGACGAATCATAGATCTATAATTTGTATTTAATCTAAATAAGCGCAAAGATATTCTATTTGTTCATAACGAAAGCATGACGTTAGTCACTACAACTTTTGTTTATAAACAGGGCAAACAAGCCAGACAGAAAAAACGAAACACTTACATTTGCAGCCATTGCTTTTAATTGTTAAAAGCACAAAAATTTGATAAATTGACATTCATGAAATCCATTCAAGAAGCATTAAAAGTACTTGGTGTTCAGGCTACAAACAAGGGCACCTCAACCGGTAAAAACTTCTTTGCGAGCGGTTCCACCATTACCTCCTTTTCGCCTGTTGATGGCAAAGCCATCGCAACAGTAGACAGTACAACCCATGAAGAATACGAAAAAGTAATAGCCACGGCAAAAGAAGTTTTCCCTATGTGGCGTGACATGCCAGCCCCGAAACGCGGTGAATATGTTCGTCAATTTGGTGAGAAACTGAGAAAATATAAATCAGAATTAGGCCTATTGGTATCTTATGAGATGGGAAAATCCTATCAAGAAGGTCTTGGTGAAGTTCAGGAAATGATAGATATCTGCGACTTTGCAGTGGGTTTATCACGTCAATTATACGGTTTGACCATAAAATCAGAACGGCCCAATCACCACATGATGGAGCAATGGCATCCTTTAGGCATTGTGGGGATTATATCCGCCTTCAATTTTCCGGTGGCTGTATGGTCTTGGAACACAGCGTTAGCTTGGGTTTGTGGCGATGTTTGTGTTTGGAAACCCAGTGAGAAGGCCCCACTTTGTGGTATTGCTTGTCAAAATATTTGGAATGAAGTGGCAGCAGAAAACGAACTTCCCGAAGGTATTTCTAATATCATCACCGGAGATTACAAGGTAGGTGAGTGGTTGACCAACGATCACCATGTGCCATTGATTTCTGCAACGGGCAGCACGCGTATGGGACGTATAGTAGGCGCTACTGTAGCCCAACGCTTCGGTAAAAGTATTTTGGAATTGGGTGGCAACAATGCCATCATCATCACCGAACATGCTGATTTGCGCATGACTACCATTGGGGCGGTATTTGGGGCCGTAGGTACAGCCGGGCAACGCTGCACCAGTACGCGCAGATTGATTATACATGAGTCTGTTTACGAGTCGGTAACCAAAGCTTTAGTCGATGCTTACGCACAAATTAAGATTGGCAATCCTTTGGACGAGAAAAATCACATGGGGCCTTTGATTGATAAAGCTGCTGTTGACATGTATACCAATGCCTTAAAAGCAGCAGAAGCTCAAGGTGGTAAGGTATTGGTAGCCGGTGGTCAACTTACAGGTGAAGGCTATGAAAGTGGCTGCTATGTAAAACCAGCTATTGTTGAAATTTCCAACGATGCAGAAATTGTTCAAAACGAAACTTTTGCACCTATTTTATACGTCATGAAATACACTGGTGATGTGAGCAATGCCATCGCCATTCAAAACGATGTTGTCCAAGGATTGTCTTCAGCCATTATGACCAACCACGTTGGGCAAGCGCATACTTTCCTAAGTGCAGCAGGATCTGATTGCGGTATTGCCAATGTAAACATCGGTACATCAGGTGCGGAAATAGGCGGTGCATTTGGCGGTGAGAAAGAAACCGGTGGCGGACGCGAGTCAGGATCTGATGCTTGGAAAGCGTATATGCGCAGACAAACCAATACACTGAACTACGGCAATAGCTTGCCTTTGGCTCAGGGTATCAAATTCGATATCTAAATTTTGAACCCCCTCCGAAAAGTCACTTTCTGCCAAACTCATCCTTTTCGGAGCAGACTCAATTTTGCACACTTCATGCAATAATTCAAAAAATCCTGCCCATTGGTGGGATTTTTTGTTTGTAGTTTTGTCTTTGAACGTCAATACCTATGGAGCGCTTTACAACAGTTGATATACCAACGCATTACCCACCCATAAATCACACCTCTCGCGTGTTATTACTGGGTTCTTGTTTTTCAGAACACATTGGAAAATATTTTGCTCAAGCAAAGATTACCACCCTCAATAATCCTTTTGGTATCACCTTTAATCCGCTCTCCATTGCTGAACAGCTTCACCTACTTCTCAGCGAAGAAACTTTTCCCGTTGCTCCACTTCAGAAAAATGGAGAGCTCTACTATCACTTTTCTTTTCACGGCGCGTTTAATCACACCAATGAACAAGTAGCCATACAGCACATGCAAAACGAGGTTGAGAAGGCGAGAAGGTATCTCAAAGAAGCCACACACCTCTTTTTAACCCCGGGCACTGCATTTGTTTGGTTTTACAATGTGCTTCCGGTAAACAATTGCCACAAATTGCCCAAATCACTTTTTAAGCACCGCCGTATTTCCGTTGCGACGATTTACGAAACATGGCAAAAAATATTGGTAGCCCTTACACAAACCTATCCCAATCTCAGTATCATCACCACAGTAAGTCCTGTACGCCATACCCACGCTGGGTTTGTAGAAAACAATCGCAGTAAAGCCGCTCTCATTTCGGCTATAGACCAATTGCAGGCCACTTTTCCATCCTTGGACTATTTTCCTTCTTATGAAATCATTTTAGATGAGCTGCGCGACTACCGCTATTTTGACAACGATATGGTGCATCCGAATGCTTTAGCAACACGTATCGTTTGCGAGGCCGTACAGCAAGCCTTTTTTTCAGCCGAAACACAAGCATTGCAGAAAAGAATCAAAGAAATACAACAAGCTGTGGCGCACAGACCGCTTTTTCCCGCAACACAAAGTCACCGACAATTTTTGGAGAAAACCCTTCAAAAATTGCAATTGCTAAAAGACCAATTTCCAGCCATTTCGTTTGAGGAAGAGGTAAATCAACTACAATTGCAGCTTACCGCTATCGAGAAGGAGTTTGACTTTTAAGATAGCAGCAACGGACATACTATCGGTAATTTCACCACGCATTACCATTTCAAAAACTTCTGCAAAAGGTAATTTTTTTATGGCTAATTGTTCGGTTTCTTCAGGTTCAGCAGCACCTTGAGTGAGCTGTGTAGCAACATAAATAATTGCTTTCTCATCAGACACACTATTGCTCAGGGCCATATCTAAGATGTGCGTCCAACTTTCAGCGCGCAAACCCACCTCTTCAATAAGTTCGCGTTTGGCAGACTCTAGCGGATCGAGGTCTAGGGGACCACCACCCTCGGGAATTTCCCAAGAATATGAATTGAGGGGATACCGGTGTTGCCCTACCAGCCAAGTATGGCCATCTTTGTCGATAGGAACAATGCCTATGGCTAAGTTTTTATAATGTACAACGCCATAAATACCCTCGCCACCGTTGGGGTTAATAACTTCTTCGTGTGAAATAGCAATCCAAGGGTTGTCGTATTTAATCGTTCTCTTCTTCCGCTGCCAAGGCCCTATCCACTCGTTTTCCATAGGTGATTCGTTTTCCATTATATTTGATTTCTTTTCCATTTTTGTATTCGATTGTGAAAGTAAGGTTTCCAAAAACATCAAAGGTTTCCCAAATGCCCTCTCGGCTTCCCATTTCATAAAAGCCACGACGGTAGACATTGCCATTTTCATGATACCACACGTGTTTGCCATTTTTTTCACCTGAAACAAAACTTCCCTCATACCGCATGGTGCCTGTAAGTCTATCTACTTGAGACCAATCGCCATTTTGTTCGCCCTCAAAATAAGTTCCTGTTTCGATGATATCCCCATAAACATAGCGCCATTTGCCTTCTTTAAATCCATCGACATACTCACCTTCACTGATGATATTCTCTGCATCATCATATTCAAAACTGGGTCCATCTGGCTCGCCATTTACGTATTCCATTTCTCTTCGCAATTGACCATTGGGGTGAAACCATTTCCACTCCCCTGTAGGCTTACCAGCGATGTAGTTGCCTTGTTGTTCTACTGTGCCATCCTGAAAAAGGTATTTCCAAGTGCCCACTTTATTGTTGTCTTTGTAATCGCCAAATTCTTTGAGCTCTCCTTCCCAATAATAGTATTTCCAAGGACCTTGGCGACGACCTTGTTCATCGTAAATACCCTCGGCAAGGATGCGGTTCTCTTGGTAAAACTGGGAGCCAATAACATTTCCATTGGCGTCGTATTGACGATGAACACCTTCTTTTTTCCCATTGAGATACGCGCCAATTTCAGCTATGCGACCCGTTTTAGGATCGAGAGTCCGTCGGACATCCACTTTAGATATTTCTTTGGAATCCTCCTGTAACACACCCATAATCCACTTTTCAGTTCGAATGAGATTGCCCGTGGGTTGATAATACTTCCAATAGCCGTGTTTTAAATCATTGACATACAAGCCTTCATCCTTAGGTTGCATATTGGGGTGAAAGTTCATCCACAACCCCTGCCGGCGGTTTTTGTCGTCTTTTCGGTTGATTTTTTGTTCTTTGACTTGCACGCCATTTTTATAGGTATTGATACCTATAATGCGCTGATCGTCCGCATACTCATAGCCAAGGCCTTGTTCTCTATCATTTTGGAAAGGAATGGTCTTTTTCACTTTACCATTTTCAAAAAACAAGGTGGTAAACCCTTCTTTTTTATCCTCCTCAAAAATTTCTTCCTTACTCAGGGTCCCCTTTTCAAAAGTCAGGCGCTTTCCTTCTTTTAGGTTTTGCTTGTATTGGATAGAAACCGTGATAATTCCTTCTTCATTGTAAAATTTCCATTCCCCATCGAGATTGTTGTTCAAGCGATTGCCCTCGGTTTTGATATTTCCATTCCGATGATAACTTTTCCAATACCCATCAGGGATACCGTTTTTCATGGTACCTTCGCTGCTCACTTGGCCGTTTTCATATCGGAATTGCACAAACGCTAAACTATCGCTTCCGCTTTGCGCCCAACCCAAAAACGGGAACAGTGCTATCCAAAAGGTTTTCAACACCCATCTATACATTTTATTTTTTTTTCTAATTTTTTAAAAAGGCTTTAATAATGATAATAGCTTGTTAACAACGTGTAAAACTTTTGTTAAGTTGGTTTGGATTCTTCATTTTTCAATTGTTATTAACAAATCCTTGAAGTTAATACACAATTCAATCTCGTGTGAATCAAATCATGAACCCAGTTTTCAACAAGATATTAAAACCTCAAAGATACGGCACATGTTTGTAAACTACTTTGTCTTTTCCTGTTGATTTCCGTCTTTAAATGTTTGATAACTCTCCCAAAAAAAATGGCTAACTAATTAGGTGGGCTAGCTTTTTTGAGCAATGGAATTTTCTTTTGGATAACAGCGGATAAAGTTTCATAATTTTATACACAACAAACTCGAGTTATTAACTTTTTGATGTGGAAATCCCTGCGCATGAGTAAGGGCGTTCATAACTCGTTGATAAACCAAAGGTTTGATTGCACTGAAAGCCAAAAAAAAAGATGAAATTTGGCTTTTGTTGTGAAAGGGTTGTTAATAACCTTTTAATTTATTGATTAGTAGTACTATATCAACATTTTGATTCCCTATTACAGCGAAGAGTAGCACAGTATGTAAAGTTTAAGAAACGAAAACGAAACGAAAATATGGACATCAAGACCATCGGTATTGGCGGCGATCACGCTGCTGTAGCTTTAAAAGCAAAGATTGTACAATTCCTGGAAAGCAAGGGTATCACAGTTCAAGATTTTGGGACGCATACTTCAGAGAGTGTTGACTATCCCGACTTCGGACATCCAGTAGCTACAGGTGTTACAACAGGTACTTTTGATTTGGGAATTGTGATATGCGGCAGTGGAAATGGTATTAACATGACTGTTAATAAACATGCTGGTATTCGTTCGGCTTTGTGTTGGAATGAGGAATTGGCTTCACTTGCTCGTCAGCACAATGATGCTAATATTTTAGCCCTGCCCGCACGGTTTATTGATGAGGAGTTGGGAATCAAAATAGTGGATGCATTTTTAATAGCAACCTTTGAAGGTGGGCGCCACCAAAACAGGGTAAATAAAATAAGCTGCTCTTAAACAAACTATCTCAATAGGGCAGCTATTTTTTGCATTACTAAAGAAATTACAAAGGCAAGTAATAAAGCAATTGCTGTCATAATGTTGATTTTAAGAATTGGAAATTTGTGATACTCCAATAAAGACACGAAATTATAACAAAAGGTTGCTTCAACAGCTGAAAAACAAAAAATAATTTTTCAAGTCGTTAGCAATCAATAAATATTACCGCAACGAAAAAGAACAATAATATATTATTATTATCCGCTGGTCGTCGGGTACAATTGTTCCGCTATCTTGAACAAGCGGCTCAATCGGTTGTATCCGACGCTGTCGTTTGGGTTGCCGACGCCGATCCTACTTGGTCTGCGGTGTGTACGCTTACTCAACGTGTTGTTCAACTCCCAAAGGTTGCGGCACCGGATTACCCAACTGAGCTTAAAAAATTTTGTTTAGAACATCACATTGGTTTGGTAATTCCTACCATAGACCCTGAATTATTAGTACTTGCCGAATTGCGTGATGATTTTGAAAAGTTGGGGATTCACATAGTCATTAGTGACACAAGTTTGGTAAGCATTTGCAACAACAAGCTTGATACAATTAACTATTTTTTATCGTTAGGCATCGCTACTCCTACGTTATTTACAAAGGCAACAGTTTCATATCCCTATTTTTATAAACCCATTCACGGTAGTAGCAGTCAAAATATAGGTAAAGTTCCTAGCGCAAAGTATGATTTTGAAGCGCTTTGGGAAGATGCATCGCTATTAAAAATGGCTTATTTAGGAAAGGACTATGAAGAATATTCCGTTGACATCTATTATGATCAAACTGGAAGATTGCGATGTGCCGTGCCGCGGTTGCGCGTAGCCGTTCGCGATGGGGAAATCAGCAAAGGGTGCACAGTCCGCAATGCAGTTTACGATTTTGTGTTAAAACACTTTACAATTTTACCTGGTGCTAGAGGTTGTGTTACGTTGCAATTGTTTTATCATCCTACAGAAAACACCTTTGTGGGCATAGAAATCAATCCGCGATTTGGTGGCGGCTATCCGCTTAGTCACGAAGCTGGCGCAACCTACGTCAATTGGTTACTGCAAGAGTATCTACTCCAAGAGACCATTCCCTTTTATGATGCTTGGCTATTTCCACTAAAGCTACTGCGTTTTGATAATCATGTAATATTTTAAGGTAAGTATTTACTGTATTAAATACATTTTTAGGAAAAAATTTAACGTAAAAAAATCATTTATTCC
>JAIULY010000054.1 GCA_022565875.1 Schleiferiaceae bacterium
CTTATCTCGATGTTTCCAAAAATGTAAGGCATTTGGAGATAAGCGTATAAAAAATCAAGCCTGCGTCCCCGCCTACTCCCTCCCTTTTACAAAGGCTCCCCACGTTTTCCCAATTCCAGAAAACTAGTTTCGCCTAGGTAACAAATCAATAACCCAAACCTCTCAATCATTTCTCCACATTAGGCAACTATTAGTTTGTACTATTGCAACTCATTTGAAAAGAACACAAATGAAGTCGTTTCTCGTTGCTATTTTTATTCTCTGTACACTAAATTCCTTTGCCCAAAGCATTGGATCTGGAAATGCCTATCAAGTGGACGGGAATAGCTATGTGCGAGTTGATAACTTCCCCCCTACCTCCTTCCCTTTTACTGTAAGTGCCTGGATTCATGTAGCTGACACCAATCACGCTATGAACATAATCACGACTGATGGCCACATGAGTGGGTACAATGGTATGTGGTTCCAAATCAACCCGGGTATGGAGCTTACGGTTAATGTCGGTAATTCCCCAGGAAATGGCTGCTTTACTCAACATTGCCGCAATACAATCCGAGGGTTCATCCCAAAAGAATTTGCCAATAAATGGATTCATGTTGCTGCAACTATGACTAATACTACTACAGGAGCCTTATATGTCAATGGAATACAACTCGTTTCGCGCACTGATGGATTTGGAAATCAAACTATAAGTGCCAGTAATGGCCCTGTAAGGAGTGCGTATATTGGCGCGTTTTGGGGCGTGACGGGCAATCCCGACACCCCTCACAATCAATTCTTTGGAGGAATTGACGAGGTTCGTTTTTGGAATGTGACAAAAACTGATGCGGATATCCAAGACGAAATGTGCCGAAAATTGTCTGGAAACGAAGCCAACTTGATCGCTTATTTTACTTTCGACGAAAATCACAGCAATCTACCTGTAGTCAATCTCGCTAATGGGAATGTATCAGGCATCACTATTGGTAATACAAGCCCAAGAAAGTTTTCTGGAGCACGTGTCGGAGATATCTCAAGTCCTTTCTATTTTGGCAATCAGGCTGTACCGGGAAATGAACAGTGTTTTCACATAAATAATAATGGAGACACCCTCGCATTGGCGCTTAATCCCAATCAATTCCCGGCTGTTCAAATCTATTCGGTAAACAGCTCGCCCAATCATAGACATGGCATTATTGATTCTTGCGAAATCGAAAATTATTGGGGTGTATTTTGGGTTGACCTCAACAATCCACTGCGCAACCCCGAAGGCAGTTTTCATTTCAGAAACCCAACACCCCTGCAACCCAATGGGGCTTTTTTGCGCGGGGCCAATAATGATACCCTTTGGTATAGCAACCCTAATGTTTTTGACATGGGGCATTACCAAGTGTGGCGAAGTGAAAACGCTGAAGAAATAATTGCCGTTTGTTTGGATGACACGTCCATACCTGATCCTGAAACTCCAAATCCTGTGATTCCTGTTGACGATCCTATCTTCTATATCCCAAACGTTTTTACCCCAAATGCAGATGGCATTAATGACTTATTTACTTTTGAAGTAGTTAACGCCGCCAATTATCAAATGGAAATTTACAATAGGTGGGGGCAGCGCTTGGTAACGCTTACTTCTCCCGCCAATTCTTGGGACGGAAGATTTAACGGCAATGTAGTGGCTGATGGCGTTTATATGGGGGTTGTTTATGGTAATGATCTGAATGGTAATCCCTTCAGTAAAAATTTTACTGTTACCGTATTAAAGTAAACGCACTGCTTACATACAACAATTGAAAAACTTCAGTATCACTTTAATCCGTCAAAAAAAGATTGGGACTAACGATTAGCCCAATTCAAATTACCACACAAATATCAATTATATTTGTACCAAATGAATAACATAGTAAAAACAAACCCCAAATAATTGGCTATCTCAAAAAATGAATACTATTTCCTATTTGCAAAGTAAAATCTACTACTATTTATTTTAGTATGCGAGGCTCCAAATACCTATTTGTTTACACCACACCATTAGTGGTTGTTATATCGCTCTATCTGGGTGGTTATTACAGTTTTTTTGCTGTAGTTTTCTTATTCGGGGCTATTCCATTAATGGAATTATTTACAAAAGGGTCGCCTGATAATTTAACGGAAGAGGACGCTGCGTCAGTTCTCCAAAACCCCCTTTATAACCTTTTACTTTATAGCCTTGTTCCCATTCAACTAGGGCTAATGGTGTATTATATATTTCGATTACAAGATGAAGGAATTTCCATTGTTGAAAAAATTGGTTTCACCACAGCTTTTGGGATGGCTTGTGGTGTTCTTGGGATTAATGCTGCCCACGAATTGGGCCACCGCACTGCAAAAAGTGAACAATTCCTCAGTAAAATTTTACTAGCTACTACGCAATACCTACACTTTTTCATAGAACACAATCGCGGCCATCATCGCTACGTAGCAACAAAAGATGACCCCGCCTCTGCTCGATACGGTGAAACCATTTATCAATTTTGGGTGCGAAGTATTTCAGGGTCTTGGATTTCTGCATGGCGACTAGAAGCTAAACGTTTGCGCATCAAAAACTTAAACGCTGTCCATTTTCAAAATGAAATGTTACGGTTCCAAATCATTCAATTCAGCATTCTTCTTCTTTTAGGATGGCTATTCGGATGGGAAACAGTTTTTTGGTACCTAATGGCAGCTGGTATCGGCATTTTAATGCTTGAAACGGTGAATTATATAGAGCATTATGGCCTTGAACGACAATTGAAAAATGGCAAATATGAGCGCACAAAACCAGTTCATTCATGGAATTCGAATCATCCTATAGGCCGGTTGCTATTGTTAGAACTCTCCCGCCACTCTGACCACCATTATATTTCAAGTCGCCCTTATCCATTGCTTCGGCATTTCGATGAGAGTCCACAAATGCCAACCGGTTACCCCGGAATGATGCTTACAGCATTGGTACCACCTCTTTGGTTTTCAATAATGCACAAGAAAATAGCCACCTTGAGAAAAACTGAATTGGCCTTGGGGTAATTTTATTAAAAAGCTATCAAGAGCCATAGAATAAAGGTTAAATTTGCAGCATTCATTAAAATACAACACAGATGAGTGCATTGCAGAACATTCCCGTAGTGGATTTAAACGATTACCTAACTGGCGATCCTATCCGTAAAAATAAATTTGTCAAAGATTTGGGAAATGCCTTTATGGAAAAAGGGTTTGTAAGCGTAAAAAATCACGGACTGAGTGACGCCATTACAACAGAATTGTATGAGCAAGTGAAGGCTTTCTTCAATTTGGAGGAAGCTACAAAACTCAAATATGTCGTTCCGGGTCTAGCTGGGCAAAGAGGGTATACCCCATTTGGTCGCGAGCACGCAAAGGGCCGCAACGAAGGCGATTTAAAAGAGTTTTGGCAATTTGGCCAGGCCGTTCTTGACGATGAAGCCCTCAAAGCTATCTACCCAAAAAACGTGAGCGTTACAGAGCTTCCCAGCTTTAATCCTGTAGGAATGAACGTTTACAAACTATTGGAACAAACCGGAAGCCACTTACTCGAAGCGATTGCACTTTTTTTAGAATTACCCAGCGATTATTTCCATTCAAAAATAACCAATGGCAATTCCATTTTACGCGCTATTCATTACCCGCCAATCACATCGGAGCCAAAAAGTGCAGTGCGCGCCGCTGAGCACGAAGACATCAACCTCATCACCCTTTTGATGGGCGCATCAGCTGCTGGCCTTGAAATATTGACAAAACAAAATGAGTGGCTACCTGTAACGGCTTTGCCTGATGCCATTGTTGTAAATGTTGGGGACATGTTGCAGCGCTTAACGAACAATGTGTTGCGCAGCACCACCCACCGCGTTGTAAATCCACCGCGCGAAGAATGGGGTAGCTCACGGTTCTCCATTCCGTTCTTTTTACATCCTGTATCTGAAATGGACTTAACCTGTTTGCCCTCTTGCATAACTGATGAAAATCCAAAAGCATACGAAGATACCACAGCGGGTGACTATCTCGATCAACGCTTGCGCGAAATTGGTTTGAAGTAATATGAGAATCGATATCATAACCGTTCTACCGGAATTATTGAAAAGTCCTTTTGAAGCTTCTATCCTCAAGCGTGCGATAGACAAGGGATTAGTAGAGGTTCACCTACACAATTTACGCGATTACAGCACCATGAACCACAAGCAGGTGGATGATTATCAGTTTGGTGGTGGCGCTGGTATGGTGTTAATGATTGAACCAATCCACCGTTGTATTCAAAAACTTCAAGCAGAACGGACTTACGATGAAATTATATACATGACCCCTGATGGAAAACGCTTCGACCAACGCGACGCCAACAAACTATCCCTAAAAGGCAATATCCTGATGCTCTGCGGACACTACAAAGGTATCGATCAGCGTGTCCGCGATCATTTTGTAACAATGGAACTGTCTATTGGTGACTATGTACTTTCTGGAGGGGAATTAGCAGCAGCTGTAGTAAGCGATGCCATCATTCGATTACTTCCTGGAGTTTTAAATGATGAAACGTCTGCACTAACCGATTCTTTTCAAGACGATTTATTGGCACCGCCTGTTTATACCCGTCCGGCTGACTATAACGGATGGACGGTTCCAGAAGTACTGTTGAGTGGACACTTCCCAAAGATTGAAGCTTGGCGCGAAGAACAAGCCATTTTACGGACAAAAGAAAGACGTCCTGACTTATTAGACGACTAGTTTTCAAAAGAAAACTATTGATCTTGCTCAATTGATTTTGTCAAAAAAAGAAAACCCGACAACAAATTGTTGTCGGGTTCTTTTTTGCAAACAATTCAAACTTACAAAATACTCACTCTTCTAGTAACAACACCGCGTTCGGTCTGTACTTGCAACAAATAAATTCCCGAGGCGAGTTGCTTTAAGTCTATCGTTTCTGTATGATTTCCAGAAATACGTCCTAGATTGTGCAACAACACTTCTTGTCCCGCGGGATTTAACAATCGCATGGAAACCACTTGTAACCCTTCCACGTCAAAACTAACTTGGAAGTGCCCGTCATTCGGGTTGGGGTAAACTCGTAATGACTGTGAGAAAGCAAGTGCTTCGGCTGAGATGGTGCTTTGGATATTTTGTGTGGATATATCATCAGACCCACATGCTGTATCCGTTACGGTAAGTGTCACGGTAAAGTTACCGGGATCAGTGTACGTATGAGAAACTTGGAGACCTGTTGCTGTATTGCCATCGCCAAAATCCCAAGCGTACTGACCACCAATACTGCCAGAGGCGTCGAAGTCAAATGCCCCCGGTCCTGTTTTAGTTGCTGTAAATGTGGCAAAACTAGTATCCGGAATAACAGAAAACTGAACGGGTACTCTTGCACTTTCACAACCAACACCCTTTCCATAGTGTACGCGTCCATTCCACATTCGCGGATTGGTATTACCTGTCCATGACGACTTTGCATTACCCACAGTTATGGCCATATCTGCATTTTGAACGAAAATAGAACCGTAAGGACCAGAGAGCGCTGAGCTGATGTATCTAAACCCTGACCCAGTTGGTGGATTCAGGAAAATACCTATGGTATCACCCGCCGAAGCTGGAATAGCTGTCGTTAAATCAAACTTAGGATGTGCTGTATTATTACCTGCAGGAACATATAGCGCACTTACCGGTATTACTTCGTGTAATGTCCAAGCGGCTTGGTTGGTTTCAAAACCGTACATCGTTCCATTGCGGTACCATACTTCTACATCCGAGTAATTGGTTGCTGTTCCAAAATGAACGGTAAAGCCTTCTAACGTAAGATTATCAAAGGCATAAATATCAACCATATGACCTGCTCCGCCACCCAATTGCGTATTACCCGCAAAAGTCGTCTCTAATGAATCCTCGTCACCCCCAATACTATAGGAAACATAGTAAGTGTTCTGAGAGGTGCTTACATTAATCGAATCTGCAATACCCAGTAAATTGGTACCTACGGCATCATTAAACCAAGAGTAGAAAACGCCACCAAATGGATTGGCGCGCAACAAGACACTGTCTTCGCTAGCACAGACAGGGCCAACAGGTAAGATATCTGGATTACCATTTAAAATATTGATGTTGTTTTTGGTAATGTTGTTGTTGCTCGCATTTTGATCTGGGGGATAATTTACTGTCACATTTAGGTTGAGCGCACCACCTGCAAAGGTATTAGCAGTACCAACAACCACTGTATCACGTTGTCCACTCGCCAATGGCCCAGGATAGGTGAAGTTCAATGTTCCTGTGAATCCATTGCCCAAAACTGCTGTAATGGGAACTTGTGTAGCTACCTGTTGACCATTATTAAATAATACCACAATAACTGGCATGGCACTATCGCCACAAGAAACTGGACCGACAGGGCGCAAGATTGATTCCAATGCAATATCGTGTTCGTAAGGAAGACAAACCTCTAGTGGACCTGTCCACACACTAAATCCGTTGTTTGCACTAGAACAGTTGGAACGAATGTAAATATCAATACAATCCCCTGGTGTTAAACCCGATAAATTAAAAGGATTGGTTGTCACAGCAACAGTATTTGCTCCCGGTGTACCTTGAGTAAAGCCAACTGGGCCCCATTCAATTTCCCAAGCAGAAACATTTCCAGATTGCACCCATTCCAAGTCAATGTTTGTAGCATTGACAGCAAGCGTATCAAAGTTCAAAGGCTCTGGGCAAGCGGGTGCCTCGGCAACACTAATGTCATCAATGGCATATTGCCCCGATGTTCCGCCACCTCGAATACCAACAAAACGGATTTTGGTGTTTGCACTCTTGTAGGCAGTAAGAGGAACAATTGCTTCTTCGTAGGCATCCCCTTGCGCGCTTTGAACGGGTTGAGTAACGGTAAATACTGCGTCCCACGTTTGGGTGGTAGTGTTAAATACATCTGCTCTAAACTCATTTACATGAGTACCCAGAACATGATAGAAAAACCGCAATTCAGGGAAATTTAACGTATTCGTGTTTATTGGGGGCAAGTAAAATTCCGCTACACTATTTGCTGTGCCAGATGCGCGAACAAAAGCATACTGTGATGTACCATTGGCCCCTCCTGTTGGTCCTGTTGTGTTGGGTGTTGGAGACATACCATCACCAATCTCCCAAGTATAGGATGCATTAGTTGTCATAAAATCGTAGCACAACTCGAGACGGGCAGGGAATGGACCTTCTGTCCACGATTCAAAACCCTGAAAATAAGGTGCTGGGAACGTGGTACATTCGGTACAGAAAGTCAATGGACCTACTGTAGCAGAAAGACCATTTCCATCCACTGTACAATCAAGCTGAACGTAAATATCATAACACGTGCTAGACGTCAAACCACCTAAATTCAATGAGTCGCCCGTATGAGTAAACATGGTTCCGGTGCCAGGTAAAAAGCCAGTAGGACCCCACTCAATGTTGTAAGTGCCATTAGCACCTAGAATTTGAAAAAAGAAGCTTGCGCTTGTATCTGTTACGCTGGTCACCATGGTGCCTGGAGGGGGACATGGTGGTGGGGCAAATTCTATTGCGCCAGGCGAGGGTAATCCCAAGCGCGGATTGCCAAAGAAATCGGTTGGCACAATGCTCAATAAGTTTTGCCCAATTGCCGCAAAAGCTCCAGCAGTTGGCGTTAAGTTGCCTGCGGCTAAGTTCACAAACACAGGATCAGCAGCAACAGAGGCGCCATCGTGATTGGTGCCGTTTGTCCAGTCTGCCAACGTGGTGAATCCTGTAGTGCGGAATCCAACTCCAGTGGCATTCGGTCCAATATAAATACCATTGTTGTTGGAGTTGAAATTGGACACCGTAGCTGTATTTACACGGATGGCATATTGCAAGCCAGATGTATTCCTATCCATATAAATGATGTTGTTGAATACCTCTACGTTGTCATTGGAGGCTACGGTTGTAAAAAAACCATAAGTAGCTTGAGTTTTTGGCGTTTGTCCGTCAACAACCACAGTATTGTGATAATAATTGCTCCAAGCCGCTGCATTATAGATGCCGTAAAGGGTACCGCCTCCATCTAGGTCATATATTTTATTATTGAAAACTTGAGTGGGATCAGAAGCTGTTCCACTACCACTATTATCTAAAGCGTAAATGGTAGAAGTACTTGCTTGATTTGCACCTAATATGTTGTGAATACGATTATTCGAAACAACTACGCCATCAGTTGAACCCGTTAGGTAAATACCGCGAACGATTCCTGTTGCTGAGCGATTGGGCCGCGAAATATCATTGCCATCAATTACAGTGAAAGCTGCGTTAGTGGCACGAACACCCCACAGGTGAAAGTTTTGAAAGAAGTTATTGCGTACAATGTTGCCAACAGATGCATTATTACCTGAACCAATAATTACAACACCAGAATAGGGACCTGATGAAGCGGTTCCTAAAAAGCTATTGTTCTCAATTAAGTTATAATTACCATTGTCACCTGCTGTTGTAACGCTCGTATTGGTATTCGACATAACAATACCCGCAGAGTTGTTTGCCGTAGTATTTGTAATGCTAGTGATATCAATGACACAGTTTTTAACAGTATTGCTATCCGCTTGTGATGTAAACCAAAAACCCCATCCAAACGTTGCGTTCAACGATTTTACAACAAGGCTGTCAAAAGTAACGTGATTGGTGTTGACTAACTCAATTACAGCTCTTTCTGATGTCGTATTGTTGAACTCAATCGTTTCGCCATTTCCATTAATGGTGAGCGAACTAGTTGCATTGAAAGGCACATTATCAAACACCACACGTTCGTTGTAAGGCCCAGAGCCAGGGACCACATTTAAAATAACGGGACCAGCTACGCCAGCACATTCTACGCTAGATATGAAATCTCCAAACGACTGAAAGTTGGTGCCCGCTGTGGTTGCATTGCTATTTATCGTATAGGTACCTGCGGCAAGCGGTGTCCCCGTACCGAAAACCTGAACAGGCGTTGAGGTGGTAGATACACCGCCACAGGTGCTCATTAAACGATACCACTGCGTTGCGCTAGAAACAATAGGCGATGCTGAGGGAAAAGTATCTCCAACCATATTGGTCCACGAAATATTGTCTGTTGACATTTGCCACTGAAAACTTGAGCCCTGTCCTAGGGTGAGAGAATCGACAGACAGTGTTGTTGGGTTATTGATACAAACTGATGCAGGGTTTGCAACTGTATTTCCTGCAAAAGGAGGCGAAACACATGGCCCTAGTGGGGAATAATACATTTCGACACGGGTAATTTGGCTCGTGGTAGCTAAGGTCATGGCGTTGGTTACTGGTGCAACATCAATTTGTTGCCCATTAATCCACAAACGCTCCAAGGTAACTGGAAAACCTAAAATAGAACTCGGAAAACTTCCCGTACCATAACTATTGGTGCTCACATCACGAACTCCGAGTATACCAATCACATCGCCGGTATTAATTACTTCATTAACAGGCAAAATACCTGTCCCTGGCACACTACCATAATGCGCGAGTGTGGTATAATTACCAGGCTGATTAACATCAGCAAAGCGAACCAATTGGACACTTTGAGGGCCTGTGCTCGCTTCTGTCGGGACGCGTAGCCCTGTAATAATAAAATCCGTAGGTGCAATAAACCAAAAACCCCTTGGATTTGCCGTAAATGTTGATGCATGCGGTGGCAGCGGCATCATCGACTGCGCCGCAAGTCCGAACGACCCGAGAAACAACAGTCCCATTAGAAAATAAGTAGAAAACTTTCGCATAGCTTTTATGTTTGTTTTGTAAGTGTCAAATATAGAAGTAATACATTATCTATCAAATAGTTAATTTGTAATACCGAATTTTATAAATGTAAGCAAAAAGCGCACAGCTGTAAAAAAACCCGTTTTTTTGTAATCCCACACCAAAATTTAACTTCTTAAAATCTTACATTTAATATTTTTAATACGTTACAACTTACAAAAAACTAACTTTAATTTGCATCTTTTTTGCAAAAAAAAAGACACTAAACTTCACTTGGAAATAATAGTGTCTTAATAAAAAACATATACAATACTGAAATCAAGCTACATAAACCAAAAATTACTCTTTTATTGGTTTTAGTTCTATTGGATTCTCTTGAACCAGAGCCCGTCGAATTCCTTCCAATCCGTCATTAAATTGCGTTAATTGTGCTAAAACTTGCACCATTTTATCTTGTGTACCGAAGCCTTTTAGTACCTTATTTTTTTGGAATGTACTCTTTATAGAAGCCCAACGCTTAGCCTCTGCATCATTCAAAATGCCCATGAGCTCCTTCAACTTTAACAGGTTTGCCTCTGCTTCGGAAGTCAATGTTTGTGATTCATTTTGGTAATGATCTAATAAGATTTGAGTCACCTCTTCCTCTTTAAGAATTGGCACTATCATGGAAACGATTTTATTCATGTCGCGATAAGAACCCTGTAATTTAAAGGGCGGTTCTTCTCTATACGCATCAGCCATAGCGGCAGATGCAATATATTGCGCATTTACAGCTAAAACCACATTGCGAGCTTGCACTACTTTTTCCACAACACTGCGACAGTCGTTTAACTCTTGAGCCGATAAATTCCCTTCAATGGAACCTATGTCTTGAACTCCCTTTTCTACAGCATCCACAACCGCGTAAAGGTTACTCATGCTAGACTGTGTCAATCGCTGCAAATAACTATTGGAGCTTACGCTGTTTTCAACCATACTCAAGTCAAATAAATTGCGTCGGTTGCTTGCTGTTTCTCCCAAATTGTAAATGTCTGCTCGGTTGGAGAGCATATCCGGAATTTGAAACTTCTCGCCTGTTTCAGTATATGGATTGCCAGCCATTACCACACAAAATCGCTTGCCGCGAAGGTCGTAGGTTTTTGACGCTCCTTTGTAAACCCCCTCAATTTTCCGTTGCCCATCTGCTAACGAGATAAACTTTTGCAAAAACTCTGTATTGCAATGCTGAATATCATCGAGATACAACATCACATTATCCGCCATTTCAAAAGAAAGATTGAGTTTTTCCAACTCTTGTCGTGCTCCGGCATTAGGAGCCTGTGAGGGGTCTAATGCTGTCACTTCATGACCTATGGATGGACCATTTATTTTCATGAAAATCAGCCCCAAGCGCTCCGACACGTACTCCATTAGGGTTGTTTTCCCGTATCCGGGTGGTGAAATCAACAATAACATTCCCGATCGATCACTGCGCTTTTCGGAACCATATGCGCCGAGTTGCTTTGCGAAGTTGGCGCCAATCAGTGGGAAATACACATCGTTTATCAGCTTATTACGCACAAAAGAACTGAGTACTTGGGTTTGTAATTCGTGCAATCGAAGCGCTTTTCGTTTATCCTCTATCAATTGATGTTTGAGCTGTTGTAACTTTTTAAAGCGAGGCACATCATGAGTGGTGAACTGGGACAAACGCTTGACGAAGTCATGAAAATCAAACACATAAACACCATCCTTACCAAGGCTCTTTACTTTTTCGAGTTTTTCGGAAACGGCCACGTGCGTAATATCTGCTGTATTATAGTTTCGTGTCACCAAAAAGGCAACTACTTCGCGCAACGCATGATCTGTTGACAATGGGCGTTCTGTTGCGAAACTACCCGCCCATTTCAAGCAATGATTCCATACCGCCATGGGATGCGACACTAACACCTCTCGGATTTCCTCAAACTGCACCGCTGCCTGTTTCTCTTTCAAGGCAATATCAAACGCTTGAATGAAATCGTTGGCCTCGCGAGAAATAGTAAAATGATGCAGATTAGCCTCCTCACTTAGGTAATGTGCCGCCTCCTCAAATGAAATTGTCGTTTCAAAACCAATCTTCTGAAAAAAGGTAGCCAATGCATTTGCTATATCAGCTATTAAACCTTCAGCCCTTACAGGATTGGCGAAGGAATTCCGAAGCATTCGCAAAGATTGAATCTGATGTTTTAAAAACTGTTGCTTTTCTTCATCAAAAAAGAACCATGCAAAAACCGCAAGGGCCCGCACAGAGCCGTTGTATCGCAAGAGTCCAAGAAATCGGCGCTTTTCTATCAATGTGCGCAACAGCAAAACCGCATCAAAATCATGGACGCCTTTTACATATCCTTCACCATAATTAGAACCCATATAGGCATCCACTGCGGCTTTCAATTGGCCCTCACTGTAAGCATGGGATCTATCTAGTTGCGCATACACTTGCCAAGCCAGAAACTCAGCACGCTGCACTATCCGGTTTTCTGAAGGCAGCTGTTGCTCCCAAAGATCGCGGTATGCTGTGAGCGAATCATGAGTAATCGGTTCGAAATAAGATGTCCCAGTAAGGTGATAATGATAATTTTGGTCGCGCACCAACAAAGACAAATCAAGATTTTGTTTGTTCACTGCAAAACGATGCGACCCCATTCGAATAACCGCATTGCCATCTTCATAAAGTTCTTTTCTGTCTTTTAGGCTACGAATGGCTTCTTGTTGCAGAACGTTCAATTGGTTGAGCAAATCCTCTGCTTTAGCTTGGTCCTCAAGGGCTTCTAGGCGTTTTGCAGCGTCTCGCACGCGATCTACCATTAAGTCGCCCGCAAAATAGCCATTGATTTCAGCCTCAGAATCAAATGTTGCGGCCTTATTTTGCACTGCTTTAAGAATCCTAGTAGCGGAATTAAGTAGTGACATGGCACTTCGGTTTCGGGCTTCTGTCAAACTTACTTTTTGCGCCTCGAAAGCTGCATAAACGGCTTCACGTTTTTCACCAATCTTATCTATAAATTCATCAAAATCAGCAAAACGCGATTCCATTTCTTCAAGCTGCAAGGATAACTTGGTCAAGTATTCATCGCAGCGTTCTGGTGTGGTAGCAAGGTCTAGATAATTGGAAATACTCTGTTCAAAAAGCGTCATTTGCGCTTTAAAATCCGCCACTGATTCTCGTTCGGAAAGCTGTTTCCGCTTGTTGCGCAAAGCCACCTTTTGCTGATTGAGCTGAGAAAAAATAAGGGTAATGTTTTCAATAATCTTTGTGGAATGTGCCGTATCCTCAATTTTCAAATTATTGACGATATCAATGAGCATCTCTAGTTGTTGCGCCAATCCATCAAAGTCCTTTTCGATTTCGCGCGTCTCTATAACTTTGGTAGCTTCATTAACAAGCACCTCCAGTCGCTGCATCTCTTTTTGATAATACAACAAGGCATTGTCCTTCAACAAAAAAGAAACACAAGCTTTCGCTAAATCGTCAGCTCTATTTGCAATGGCTAAATCTAAAGCATCTACCGCATTTAAATCAACATAGCGTAGGTTTTTCAGCGCAATAATTTCACCGCGCAAGACACGCATTTTAGTAAGCAGCGAAACATATTCATCCAAACTATCAAAATCGGCGGTGCGGGAAGCTGCTAAGGCGGAGTCCGCTTTATCTTGCACTTCTTTAAATGCCTTACTCGTATTTTTTCGAACTTCCTTTACCTTCTCAAATTCATCTATGGCTGCGAGGGCAATCTTCTTAATTTCTTTTAACGGCTTGACAATCGCGGTGGCCTCATTGGTGTTTTGTAGCCAGAAATAGGCGTCTAAAATACTCTGACTTTTACTTGAAATGTCTTCGTAGAGTCCCTCATAGGTGTCCTCTTTGTTGATGAGCACATTTAACTCTTGAATTTCAGCAGTGGCCCGCACGATTGCCTGATTGCCAATTTTATAAAGTGGATTGTCTAAAAATTTGCTGTCGGGAATAAATTCAGCTGCGTAAGGTGTTTGCCAAACTTGCAGCAAATGGTGGCGCGTTGGTTCGCTTTCCGTATTAAAATACCCAATCTCTCCATCCTTGAAAAAAGCATAGCCATTGCAAATAATTGGATTCTGAACGGACTGATTTATTATATTGTAAGACAACAGAACGAAATCATGCTTTTGCTCTTCGTAGAAAATGTACATGAAATCTTCGCCATTTGGGGAGGCCAAGCGTTTCAAAAATTTTACACCATCGATTTTACGGTCAAAAAGTTTGCTTTCACCAGTTTGCAAATAATAGCCATTAGAAACCAAAACCCCTTGATTATCGGGCAACAAAACAACAGCATCTCGAACACTATCCGCCCGCACCACTTTCTTGGTGCGATTGTTAAAAATGAAGTACCTAAAGCTCTCGAGGTAAGGTTTTACGCGAATAATCACTAGATTGCCGAGGTCACAAAAAGAAATATCAGCGTCGTCCAGCGATTGATCGTGTTGCTCAATAGCTTCAGCATAAATACCACGTCCGTCATCGGTATTATCTTCCACTTTCACAGTGAGTTTACCTCCAATGGTTTGTATAAAAACCTTATCAGCTAGCGAAACATGGGGCTTGCGTCCAGTACGTTGCATATCCCTTGTTGCTTTTACCCACTCAAACTCGTGTTGCCTTGGAAAATTAATTTCGCCAACGCTACGTGAATCTATAAAAGTGAGCTTATTTCCATCAACATGCCATTTGAAAGCCTTGATGTCAGAAGCACTATCAGAAAGTTGAAAGATAAAATAGAGAAAATCGCCAGAACGATGAAAGCGAGAAAACCGGGTATGCCTATAATATTTATATAAATTTTGAAGCTCTTGAGAAAAAGTGGCATCAGCTAAAATAGCAGCGTCGCCAGGCACAAACTCATTATCCGTAAAGCGATAAACACTAAAGACGTCATCAACCTCCAACAATGTTTTTAGACCCAGACGTACATTATATCCAAACAAGCAAAGGTCGCCAATAGCAATGATATCGCGCGCCAAACAGTTGTGCTCTGTAGTAATACGTACGCTAGAAATAAGCTGAAAATCAACACCACCAAAAATTTCCTTTCGTTTCGTATTGAGTTCGCCAACTGACTTTGCCAACAGTTGTTTTTGTCCGTTCAACCGCTCACGAATAACCTCGTAAGTTCCTTTTTCTATTGATTGCTCCATGAAATCCTGTTGCTCTAAATCGTAAAAATGGAAGAAAAGAGGCAACACACCAAAAGCGCGTTACCTCTTTGCAATTTACATTACCTTTTTATCCTCTACACCAAGTCCTTTGGCCAGGTTTAAAATGTTATCTAGGAATCCTTTATCACCATCATCCGTAACTTTTGATTGGATTTTTGCAATAAGTGCTGCAATAGAAACATTCTTCAAGTCCTCTGTAGTAAAGCCGTATTTGTTCGCTATCTCTTGGATTCGCTCAAACAAATTAGCCGTAGGGCCATCTTTTGCGAGAATCGAATCTTTAAGCTCCGTTAATGATTTTGAACTGTCAAGCATTTTATCGACCCCTTTCCCTCGAGAAATTTGACGCATCACATTTTCAAAGAACATGTTCTCGCCTCCAACAATTTCAATATTTGCCGATTTGAAGGCTTCACCCAGCACAGCAGCTTGGGCTTGCGCAATGATTTCTTGCATTTTGATTTGAGCAAGCTCCACTTCTTTTTCTTTGTCAAGCTTCAACCGGAATTCTTCAAAGTCTTTACCGGCTTCATTGAGTTGTTTCATCGCCGCTGCTTTTTCAGAAATACCTTTTGCATCAGCGATAGCTTTTTCGCGAATGATTTCGGCTTCAACCAAGCCTTCTTTTCGCAATGCAGCCGCTTTTTTCTCGATGACGTTTGCCTCAACAAACCCCTGTCTTTCAGCTGCATCAGCTTTAGCGTGCATTACTTGAGCCTCCGACATCCCTAAAGTAGCCTCTTCTTTGGCTTTCGCCTCGGCAATGATTTTCCGTGCTTCAGCTTCTCTATCAGCAGCTTCTTTTCTGGCATTGGCTTCGATAATAATTTTCTGAGCTTGGTGGTGCGCTGATTTTTCTTTTGACTCAGCGTCTTTCACCTCTTCAATCAATCGCTGTTCAGCATCCTTGTTTGCAATAATCAAAGCAACATCTTTCTCGCGATTTGCGCCTTTCAATGCTTCCACATCTTTGATTTTCTCTTGCTCTTCCACCACTGTTCGCTCCATAGAAACGCGCTCACGAATCACATCTTGAATGTTTTTGCGCTCCATTTCTACGGCTTTCTCCTTTTCAATTTGTGCCAAAGCAACGATGCGTTCGCGTTCTGTGGCCTCAATTTCTTTGTCTTTAAGTACGCGCTCTGTCTCCACAGCCTCGGCACGCTCTTTATTCTTAGCTGCAATAACTACCTGACGAAGTTTGTTTTCCTCTTGAATTTGTAGCTTTTCTTCTGTTTGAATGCGTA
>JAIULY010000055.1 GCA_022565875.1 Schleiferiaceae bacterium
CCTTTAGAAAAAAGCATTGTTTTGCGCTGTCAATCTTACAAGTATTCACTAAATACTGAGTTCATTTTTGAGAAATCACCAAAAAAGAGCTATGGTTTTGTAATTTTTAATGAATATGGCGTTTTTGCATGATGTTTTTTGTGATATTTGGCGTTGAAAAAATCATTAAACATCATGCAAAAACAAGAGTTGTTGTTCGATGCCATTAGAGCCTTGGTTGATCCCAAAAAAAATTTCAACGAAATAATCGCTGAAGCATTAAACACAAGTAAAGACGCCGCCTACAGAAGGGTAAAAGGATTGACCACGTTAAGCTTTGACGAGGGAATCGCTTTGACTCGGCATTTTAATATCCCAAGCGATAAGCTTGGTTACAACAAGAACGAATATGTGTTTTTTCAGAAAGATCACTTTATAAAATCAGAAGAAGGTCTCTACCAATATTTTGAAAACACGCTAAAACTCCTCGAATATGTGGGTTCTTTTCCCAATGCCCAAATTTTATATTCCTGCAAGGATATCCCCATTTTTTACCAGTTTCGCTTTCGCGAACTAGGCATGTTTAAGATGTACGTTTGGCTAAAAAGTATTTATAACGTGGGAAAACTCGAGGGTGAGCATTACAACCTAAATAGTATTCCTAAAAAATTCCAAGAAATTGGCTATAAACTTTGGAAGGCCTACACTAGAATACCGACCGTTGAAATTTGGAACGACACCTCCTCATTAAGCCTAATCAAACAAATTGAATATTTTTGGGAATCCGGTATGTTTAAGGATCAAGAAGAGGCCTTGTTGATTTGCGAACAAGTTCGAGAAATGATTCGCGTAATATACAAACACGCCCTTATGGGTAATCGAACCACTGATGACGACGACCCTGTAAATACCGGTGTTAAATACAGTTTATATGTAAACGACTTGTTGATAATGGATAATCATGTTGTGATGCAGTATGGCCCGGCAAAACGGCTCATCATGCCTTATGCAGGAGTACACTTCATAAACACCATGGATGAAGAAATGACTGAAAACATGTACGAATACTTGATACAACAGACAAAACGGTCGGCTCAAATCAGCAATTACTCTGAAAAAGAGCGAAATAAATTTTTCATCCGAATGCGATACCGTTTGGAGCAGGTAGAGGCGAACATTAAAAAAGGCAACCCGTTTATTTGAGCAAACACCTGCCCATTCCCTGTTCAATAGCTTAACAAGACTTTAACAACAACGCAGGAAAACGCTTTGTTACTTTTGCATCACAATAAAACAACACCCAAATGGAAGAACAAATCATTGGCTCAGACATACAGGCCCTACAAGAAACCATAGAAAGAGAAAGCGCATTTGTACACACGCTGACCAATAGTATTGGAAAAGTAATCGTAGGACAAAAACAGATGCTTGACAGCTTATTGGTTGGGCTACTCGGAAATGGGCACATTTTATTGGAAGGCGTGCCCGGTTTGGCAAAAACACTTGCTATAAAAACGTTGGCTAAAGCCGTAAATGGCGCATACAGTCGTATTCAATTTACCCCCGACCTGCTACCCTCAGATGTTTTAGGAACACAGGTTTACAATATGAAGGAGCACAGCTTCTCGATAAAAAAAGGACCCATTTTCGCAAACTTTGTTTTGGCTGATGAAATCAATCGCGCCCCTGCGAAAGTGCAATCAGCTCTTTTGGAGGCCATGCAGGAGCGACAAGTAACCATTGGTGATGAAACTTTTCTGCTACCCAAGCCCTTTTTAGTATTGGCCACTCAAAACCCGGTTGAACAAGAAGGCACCTACCCTCTTCCTGAAGCCCAGGTAGATCGGTTTATGTTAAAAACGGTGATTACCTATCCCAAAAAAGAGGAAGAACAACTCATCGTTCGGGCACACCTCAACGGAGCTTTAGAAGATATTGAGCCTGTCATTTCGCTCGAGCAGATTTTAAAAGCTCGAAAAATAGTTCAAAAGGTATATTTAGACGAGAAAATTGAGCAATACATCTTGAGTTTGGTGTTTGCTACTCGGCAGCCTAACGAGTACAACCTTCACTCGCTATCTCCCCTTATTGAGTTTGGTGCTTCTCCTCGCGCAAGCATCAACCTCGCTTTGGCTGCTCGTGCACATGCCTTTTTGAGAGGTCGTGCCTTTGTCATTCCAGAAGATGTTCGCGCTATGGTATTACCCGTTCTGCGTCACAGAATAGGCCTGACCTACGAAGCAGAGGCAGAAAACGTCACGGCAACAGACATTGTAAACCAAATAGTGAACGCTGTACCGGTACCTTAAACCCTAAAAAATGGACACAAAAGAGCTTTTAAAAAAAGTTCGAAAAATAGAAATTAAAACGCGAAGACTTTCAGAGAATCTTTTTTCGGGTGAGTATCACAGCTCGTTTAAAGGTAGAGGAATGGCCTTCAGCGAAGTGCGTCCATACCAAATCGGCGACGACATTCGCGCCATAGATTGGAATGTGACGGCTAGACTTTCAGAGCCCTACATTAAGGTATTCGAAGAAGAGCGCGAGTTGACATTGATGCTTGTTGTGGATATCAGTGGTTCTGGTCTTTTTGGTGCCAAAAGGCAGACAAAAAAAGAAATGATTACCGAAATCTGCGCCACATTGGCGTTCAGTGCTCTGACCAATAATGACAAAGTTGGGGTGCTGCTGTTTTCAGATCAAGTAGAGTTGTTCATCCCGCCAAAAAAAGGCAAATCACATGTCCTTAGAATTATCCGGGAACTGATAGAGCACGAACCAAAGAGTAGGGGTACGAACATTGGCGTGGCGTTAGAGTATCTCAATCAAGTAGTGAAAAAACGCACCATCTTGTTTTTGCTCTCCGATTTTATGGCTGAGAACTATTCCAAGCCTCTACAGATTTCTGGCAAGCGCCACGACATGACCTGCATTCGCGTATTTGACCCGCTAGAGGTCAATTTGCCCAACCTAGGTTTAATTGCCATTAAAGACAGTGAAACCGGAAAAGCAAGTTGGTTGGACACAAGCTCTACAGCTCTGCGCAGGGAATGGAACAAGAAATACAACAAGTTGGAGCAGGATTTCAAAACCAGCGTTAACAAATCAGGCGCTAAACAAATTGCTATCAGCTTAAACGACAGTTATGTAAAAGCACTAATGGGATATTTCAAATCATCGCGATGAACGAAATTACAGCAGAAAAATCACGTACAATTAGTAGCTGGCGACGCGCGTTTGCAGGCCTAATAGCTTTGTTGTTGTTAACAGTCGTTAACGAGAGTTACGGCCAAGAGATTCAAGCTATTGTTGGCAAAGACCGCATAGAAATTGGCGAACAGTTTACCTATGAGCTGCGTGTGGAAATGCCCAAGAATAGTGTATTCACCTGGCCTGACCCAAAGGCAGATACCATTAATGAATTTGAGATTTTATTGCGGACAGACATTGACACCGTTGCCAAGAAAACCGTTTGGGAACTTTCACAAACCTGGACCTTAACGAGTTTTGACTCTGGCTTCTTTGTCATTCCTCCTCTGTTTTTGATTTGGGGCACCGACACCTTTACTACAGACCCCGTTTTAATTCAAGTGGATTTGCCCGAAGTCTTAGAAGATGTGCCTATTTATGAAATCAAAGACATTCAAAAAGCACCTTTCAATTGGTTGCCATTGCTGTGGTGGAGCATGGGCTTGCTGTTGGCTGCTGCATTGATCTACCTTTTGATCAAGTACTTGAAGAAAAAGCCAGTCGCTATTCCCATTCAAAAGCAAGCGCCAGAAAAGCCCGCCGAGGAAGAAGCTTTGCAAGCATTGCGGCAATTGCGGAAAGATGCTTTATGGCAAGAGGAGCGGTTTAAAGAGCATTATGACGCACTTACCAATGTTTTAAAGCTTTACATTAAAAGACGTTATGGTATTCCTGCATTAGAATACACCTCCGATCAATTAATTGTTGCCATAAAAGCCAAAGGAATAGACGCCGGTTTAAGCGCCTCCTTTAAAACGCTATTGACTGCTTCGGACATGGCCAAATACGCAAAAGGGAAAACCGATATGCTGACCGCTGAAACCTTGATTTCCGTTGTAGAAGAGTACGTTATCGCCACAACCCCAAAACAAGAAACGCCAACCAGAGATGTTTAATTTATCCTTTCACAACCCTGAGTTTTTGTGGGCCTTTGTAGTATTGGTGCCGGCTTTACTGTTTTATATCTGGCGGTATTGGCAGCAAAAACCCTTTTTAACGCTTTCCGGAACCTTCGCCATAGAGCGCTCTAGTAGCAATTGGAAGCGCTATTTGGTGGGGCTGCCAGCGCTCTTGCGATTTACTGGTTTAGGGTTGTTAATTATTGCCTTGGCACGACCAAGAACATCAGAGACAAGCACAAAACTAAAGTCGCAAGAAGGTGTTGATATTGTAATGTCTATGGACGTTTCCGGTTCTATGCTGGCGCGCGACTTGAAGCCCAACCGATTAGAAGCTTTAAAGAAAGTTGCAGAGGCATTTGTTGCACAACGGCCCAATGACCGTTTTGGGTTGGTTGTTTATGCTGGAGAAGCGTATACATTGAGCCCTATAACCAGTGACCATGCTGTTGTAAAAAACCGCATTCGCGAACTGCAACACGGGGTTGTAGAAGATGGCACAGCTATAGGCGTGGGGTTGGGCACGGCCATCAACAGACTGCGCAACAGCATCGCAAAAAGCAAGGTCATTATACTCTTAACGGACGGCGAAAACAACACGGGCTCTATTGACCCACTTACCGCCGCAGAACTTGCCCGAAGCTTTGGTATAAAGGTATATACCGTTGGGGTTGGTACCATTGGCATGGCAGAGTTTCCCGTGGCTCGCGACTTTTCCGGCAATCTCATTTATCAAAACATTGAGGTGAAAATTGACGAAGAACTCATGAAGCAAATAGCAGAAATCACCCAAGGAAAATACTTTAGAGCTACTGACAACAAAAAGCTGGAAGAAATTTATCAGGAAATCGACCAGTTGGAACGTTCCGAGTTAGAAGAATTGCGTTTTTATGACTACCAAGAACTCTTCTACGCTTGGGCTTTCGCGGCTTTCTTTGTCTTTGCCCTAGAGTTTTTAATGAGACGAATCATGCTAAAAAGCTTTTTATAATGTTTCAGTTCGAAGAAAAAATATATCTACAGTTGCTTTGGAGCCTGCCTGTTTTCATCGCTGTTGCGATGTGGTATGCCAATTGGCAAAAGCGTAAAGCGGCTGCTTTCTTTGCTCCAGAACAACTCCATAAGCTCGCCCCAAATATTTCAGCTTGGCGACCAAAAGCTAAATTTATCTTGTGGACATTGGCCATTTTAACTTTGATTTTTGGCTTAGCCGGACCGAAGGTAGGCACCAAATTAGAAACTTTAGAAAGAGAGGGTGCGGATATTGTGTTCTTGTTGGATGTTTCCAATAGTATGTTGGTTGAGGATGTCAAGCCCAATCGTTTAGAAAGGGCTAAGCTGATATTGAGTCGTTCGTTAGAGCAATTAGCTGGCGATCGTTTGGGGATAGTTGCCTACGCAGGTGTTGCGGTGCAGCAGCTTCCCATAACTAATGATTACAGGGCGGCAAGGATGGCCCTCCAGACAACTGACCATACGCTTATTTCGGCCCAAGGCACAGATATTGGCGATGCCATCCTTAGGGGGATTAAGAGTTTTGAGGAAGGAAGTGACAAAAATAAAGTCCTTTTCATCCTGAGCGATGGAGAAGATCACGAGGGGTCTTTTGAAGGCGCTTTAAAGGAAGCTAAAAAAGCAGGGGTAAAAATCTACGCATTTGGGCTAGGCACTCCCAATGGTGGGCCTGTACCTGACATTGTAAACGGTCGCAAACGTGGTTATATCAAGGATATGGCTGGAGAAGTGGCCGTTTCTATGCGCGACGAAGCCACCTTGCAGCAAATCGCTCGAGAAACAGGAGGGAACTACTTTGTTGGCAACAATACCCAAGACGCCGTGGCAGAAATCAACAAAATTGTTAGCGGACTTGAAAAAACAAGTTTCGAAAGCAAGGTGTTCACAGATTACGAGCACCAGTTTCAATGGTTTTTAGGCATTGCTTTTATCTTGTTACTATTTGAGTTTTTACTATCGGAATCAAGGTCTTATTTATTAGAAAAGTTGGGAATTTTTAAAGAAAAATAATTTTATGCGCCTACGCTATCTCTTGCTTTTATTCGGTTGTTGGAGCATCGCTACTGCCCAACAATATCGCAGTGCCCTCAAGCAGGGAAACCAAGCTTATCGCGATGCCGACTTTAATCATGCACAGCGGCAATATCAAGAAGCTTTAGAACTGAAGGCCAACAACTTTGAGTCACAATTCAACCTTGGAAACAGCTATTACCAGCAAGAAGATTGGGATAATGCTGCTCAGGCTTTTGAATTGAGCGAAACCCTGACGAATGACCAAAAGCTAAAAGCCCAAGCACTGCACAACCTAGGTAATGCGAAAATCCAACAGCAACAATTTCAAGAAGCCGCTGATGCTTACAAAAGAAGCTTACGCCTAAATCCAGATGATAAAGAAACACGCTACAACTTGGCGCAAGCGTTGCGTTATTTAAAAAACCCTCCTCCACAGGAAAATCAAGGAGACGGAGACTCAGACGATGACTCGAATGAAAATGACGAGGAAAAAAACAATGACAAAAATGACTCTGGCGATGGCGACAACAAGGACGACAAGTCAGACGAGCAACAGCAAGACAACGATGGAGAAGGGGAGGAGAGCAAAGAAAACCAAAGCGACAAAACCGATGATGGAAAAGAAAACGAAAATCAAGGACAGCAAGAACAACCTGAGGATAGAAATGTAATGCCACAACAAGAAGCTGCTCGGTTGCTTGATGCATTAGATAGAGAGGAACAAAAGCTGCAGGAAAAACTTCGCCTAAATGAACAAAAAGGCAAAGGCAAACAAACAGAAAAGAAATGGTAAGCTTTAAAAACATAGGGTTGCTAGCTCTTGCGTTACTAGCTAGTGTATTGCTGAATGGCCAAACGCAATTTATTGCGAAAGCGGATAGGTATACCGTTGGCAAAAACGAGCAATTCACGGTAACTTTCACCATAAATGATCAGGCTAGTAAGTTTGCTGCTCCTGACTTTGGCGACTTTCAAGTTGTTCAAGGGCCTATGACATCCCAAAACACCGTTATCCAAAACTTTGAAATGGTGGTGCAACTTTCCTATACATACATTCTACGTCCTCGTCGGGTTGGCAACTTTACCATCAGCGCTGCTAGTATACAAGTGGGGGGTGAAAAGCTGTATACAAAACCTCTTGACATAAAAGTGGTGGAACGTTCCCCACAAGCTGACGACCCCAATGACCCACAAAATTTAGCGCGCAAATTAGCGTATACCCGCATCAAAGTGTCGAAAAGAAGTGTTTTTGTTGGGGAGCCTTTTGTAGCCACTTACCAGCTATTAACTCGTGTAAATGTGGGTAATCCTTCGGAACTGGAAGCCATTAATTACTCCAATGCCTATAAAAAAGACATTGAACAAAAAAGTCAAAATCGTCCGGAACAAGAAATCATTGACGGTGAGGCCTACCAGGTTTTCACCTTAAAACAACACTTAATCATTCCCCAAAAGGCAGGGTCTTTCTCACCGGGTACAGTAACTTGGGAAATTCCTACACAGATACCGACAAACCAACGCGATTTTTTTGGACGACAAATGGTGCAAACCATTAAACAAGTTTCAGAAGCACGGTTTCCGTCCGTTGAAGTTAAATCGTTGCCAAGAGAAAATAGACCTGCAAACTTTAGCGGTGGTGTCGGCAAGCTCAAATTTGATGTTAAGGCATCTCGAACAGAGGTGAAAGCAAATGAGTCTGTAGTACTGACATTAGAACTATCTGGAGAAGGCAATATCAAACTAACAGATATGCCTAAGATTGACATTCCCGCGGCTATAGAAGCCTTTGATCCAAAATTCAGCGAGCGCATCAACGAAACGGCAAGTGGTATGAGCGGATCAAAAAAGCAAGAGTTTCTTCTATTGCCTCGCTTTAAAGGCACATACAAGATTCCCTCCATCACATTTTCATACTTTGACCTGAATTCCAAAACCTATAAAACCATTGAAAGTGAAGAAATCAACATTACTGTTTTGGACGGGCCCACTTATGCTGGGGGTGGGTCAAATTCAAGTACCAGTCCAAATCCAACAAAAGAAAAGGAAAATGTTACCTATCTTGATGAGGACATTTTATTCATAAAAACAACAACAGATACCATATCTGTAAAAACCCTTCCTTTTGCTGCCAGAAAGAATGCTGTTTACTATATTTTGCTTTATCCCTTCTTCATGGCTCTTTTAGGGGTGTTGCTTCTTCTGTACAAGAAGGTAAACAACAATTCTCCTGAAAAGAGAGCCAAAAGAGCGCGTGCTTACTTAAAGAAGCAATTTATGCTGCTGGAAAACTTGGCTAACAACGGAGATTCTAACGGCTTTTACGCTAAACTTTCAAACGAACTTTGGAGCTATTTCGAAATTTTGCTTGCAATACCAAAATCAGAACAAAGTATTGAAACGCTAGAAAGGAGGCTAAAAGATTTAGAACTACCTGATTCAGAAATAGCTAGAATCATTAAACTCTTCACGCGTTGTGAAATGGTAAAATACAGCCCCGCTGCTGTTAGCAATATGAAAAATGACTTAGAAGAGGCCAAAGACCTAGTCGCTAAACTTGAAAATCAATAAGCATGCATAAAAAATATTTACACTTTTGGTTGATGTTATTAATGCTATTGACAACATTAGCAACAGCTAACAACATCTTTGAAAAGGGGGTAGCGTTATATAAGGAAAACAAAATCGACAGTGCAATCTCCGTATGGAGTTCTATAGAAGGGGAGAGCGCAGCACTGCACTACAATCTAGGTAATGCGTGGTATCAAAAAGGGGAAATTGGAAAAAGCATACTCCATTACGAAAAAGCACTTAAAATTAGCCCGAAGGATGAGGAAGTTCTTCATAACCTGTCCGTTGCACAAAATAAAAGGATTGACGAAATAGAGGAGTTGCCAGAACCTATCGTTTCAAAAGTATATCGCGGTTTTCTACAAGTTTTTTCCTCTAATGGCTGGTTATATGCCGGAACGACTTTGTTAATCGGTAGTCTTTTGGTATTTGCGCTATTTCTATACTCCGCGCGAAATAAAAAGCGCTATTTTGTAATTTTTGCAGTGCTAGGCATTCTTGGGATGTCTCTTTTTGTGATAAGTTTTGTTAGCTACTACTCGGTTGACAAAAAGGAGTTTGCTGTGGTAATCGTTTCGAATGTGTACATCAAGAATGGCCCATCGGAAAAAGAGAAGGACGCTTTTATTTTACACGAAGGAACCAAGTTGGAAATACAAAAAGCTGAGGAAAACTGGTTGCGCATCAAATTAACGGACGGAAAAATAGGGTGGATAAAAGAGGATGCTGTGTCCAAAATTTAACCACAAACCAAATCCTTAACTCAAAAGTCCGTACTAATATGAGCATTTGAATTACTGA
Source organism: Schleiferiaceae bacterium (assembly GCA_022565875.1). Classification (GTDB taxonomy): domain Bacteria; phylum Bacteroidota; class Bacteroidia; order Flavobacteriales; family Schleiferiaceae; genus JAIULY01. Next base: position 9,525 of record JAIULY010000055.1, read on the forward strand.
CTTGCAACAAGTTAAGTTCACCATTAAATCCAAACCACACGTGATTGGCGTTGAATTCACAGGGTGGAGATGAGGGCTATTCCAATTCTTTCGAAAATGTTGCTAAAACAAAAACATATCCTTGAACTTCCAAATCGTACGTCCCTACTATTGGAGCCATTCCTATATGTGTATACCTGGTGTCCATTAGAATCTCGCAATGGCTTTTGCTTTTCATAAGCAATTTTACCGCTTCAGTATCGGTTTCGGATGTAAAGGCAATAGCTTCACCTACCTTTTGAGCTCCTATTGTAAACTTTGCAACGCGCTGCTGTGGGTAGCTTCCATCTGATCCCTTATGGGAACGAAATTGGTTTTTGGCAATATCCTCCGCGTGAACACAAGCCGCTTTAATCAATGCGCTATCGATTTGCAGAGAGGGAGCAGAAGGAAATATTTTCTTCCCGCATTGCTGTTTTTTCGATCGAATGGCGTTTAGCTCCATCAGCCAATCATCTTCAATATCTGTCGTTTGCTTTACTGAAAGGAGACTCACCACAAGCACGGAAACAGCAAACCAAATAGAATTTTTCATGTTTTACGTTTTATCAAAATTGAAAAATGTTAAACCCCTTTTAATAAGCTTATTAACGTTATTCAACAACACCCACCTTATGTTAAAGAATTGTTTGTTAATGTTTTATACAACATAATTACAGATTGAAAGATCAGCAGTCAATTTTACTTTTAAAAATAACTACAACGTTACGTGTTACTCACCTTTCCCGTATTAACAGAATTTCGAACATTTTATTGTTAGCATTACTCTTCGCAAAACAGCAATTTTTTATTGATTCCTAAGACGCATTAATCAGTGTATATCTAATCAAAAATTACCCAAAATATCTACACAAATACATTTGCTGTAAAAATTTTAATTCTATTAAACTTTCTGCTGAGGCTTGATTTTTTTAAATAAAATAGCTTGTTTTGAGAGTTTTATATATTAATAAACTGTTTAGCGTTGTGATTAAAAGCTTTTCTTTTTAACTATTAGACACATCACGTGATTAAATTTTTACAAAAACTTTAAATAAAGAAATTTTTGTTTATATGAAATCGGCAATAAATGGTAAATTTTTAAAGGTTTCAAAGTGGCGTCTTTTGAAAACAATAAAACGCAATACTTAAAGCATTTTTTTCTTTGGGATTATAAATATAAAACCAATCATTTATATTAAAACACCACAAAATAATCACAAAAAACAAAGCCTCTTATCAACAATAGACAAGAGGCTTTCTGAATATATTCAAATTAAGCATATTATAGCCCAGACTCAAATAGTTGTAAGAATCTTATGTCGTTTTCAAAATACATGCGTAAGTCCGGGATTTGATAGCGGTTCATGGCTATTCTTTCTATTCCCATTCCAAATGCGTAACCCGAGTAGACCTCTGGGTCAATGCCACAAGCAGATAATACATTTGGGTCAACCATTCCACAACCCATGATTTCCAGCCAACCGGTTCCTTTTGTAATGCGATAGTCTATTTCGTTTTCAAGCCCCCAATAAATATCCACTTCAGCACTGGGTTCTGTAAAAGGGAAGTAAGAGGGTCGCAATCGAATCTTTGTGTCTTTTCCAAAAAAACTATCCGCAAAATATTGAATCATTTGCTTCAAATCAGCAAACGAGACATCCTTATCAATGTAAAGTCCTTCAATTTGATGGAACATGCAATGCGAGCGAGTACTTATGGCTTCGTTTCGAAAAACTCGACCTGGAGAAATGGTGCGAATGGGTGGTTGTTGCTTTTCCATAGCCCGTACTTGAACACTTGAGGTGTGTGTACGTAAAGCCCAATCAGGATCTTTTGCCACAAAAAAAGTGTCTTGCATATCTCTTGCTGGATGTTCCTCTGGGAAGTTCAACGCTGAAAAGTTGTGCCAATCGTCCTCAATTTCAGGCCCCTCGGAAACATCAAAACCTACGCGTGAGAAGATTTCGATGATTTCGTCGCGCACACTGCTTATCGGGTGTTTTTGTCCAAAACCTAGGGATTCCGTGCGCTTTGTGGGGTCTTCAATGCGTGTGCCAGCAGCGCTAGATCCTGCATCTGCTTTGAGTGCACCATAAACATCCTCTGCTAGGTTTTTGAGTGTGTTTATAACCTGTCCATATTCCCGCTTTTGCTCATTAGGAACAGATTTAAATTCCTGAAAGAAATTTGTGATCAACCCTTTCTTGGCCAGGTATTTCATTCGGAAAGCCTCGGGCTCCATAGACCTGTCTTTTTGAATGGCTTTCACCTCTTCAATAACTGCATTTATGGTTTCAATCATGCGGAAATAGTTTTTACTAAATAACTCTTGTGAATTCCACTAAATTATATGAATTTAGCGTTTGCGAAAGTAGTGATTGTAATTGGAATGAATAAGCTTCTCAAGAAGAAGTTTGTACGCCAAAATAAACACTGTTTTTTTACGACAATTAAACACATAAAAAACTGAATATGAAAAGAATAGTCGCCCTTTTTGCATTTGCAGCACTCCTATTAGGCAGTGGTTGTAGCGAAGAGAAAGAACGCTACAGCGCAACCATTCGGGTAGTGACGGAAGACGGCATTCCTGTTCAAAACTGCGATCTTCGCATCGATACACCGATAGATAACGATTCCAAATTTGAACTTTACTTGGTTACAGATTTAGGTGGCTTCGCTACTTTTAACTATCCTCACAAAGCTTTTTTTGACGTTACAGCAACCAAGGGTTTTGGTTGGATCGGCTGCGGGTATGTTGAATTAGTAAACGGAGAAGATGCTTTTACTGAAGTCACCATATATCGTTTTAACGCTCGATTCAACGGATGTCCTTAATTCAAGATTATGAAAAAACAATTAAAACTTATTGCCACGTTCGCCCTTTTGTTGGGGCTGTTTGGTTGTAGTAAAGACGATGGGTTACGGTCCTTTCCCTTTACCATAATGGTTACAACACCAGAAGGTATTCCTGTTCAAAACGCTAGAGTTGAAGCGAATGCTCCTGTTCCCGCAAATGTATTAATGGCTGATTTTGTTGGTTTTACAAATGAATTTGGAATGGTGAGTTTCGAATATAACTACGAAGCCGTATTAAAAATTCAAGCTACGAGAAGCGCAGGTCAGTTACCTTCATGGATTGGTTGTGGTTTCGTGAAACTTGAGGAAGACAAAGAAATAATTGCACGGATTATTGTAAGACCTTTCAGTCCAGACATTGGGGGTTGTTAAAAAAAAGCGACAGGTGTCGCTTTTTTTAATTTGTAAAGTCAATAATACGCTCTTGTTCAAAATACTGTACAATAGCTTCTCGCATTAACAAGGCTTGTTCACCTGCCTTTAACGTGGGCAACGGTGCGATTAATTCATAATGTGGCCAGCCGTGTTCGTCAAGTCCAATTAATTTATAATGACCGTAATAGCTCAGAAGTTTGCATATTGCAATGTGCATTAAATCCAGCTTTTCGTCTTTTTTAAATTTTCTTTTTCCTTGACCAAGTTCCTGTACGCCTATTAAAAATAATATTCCATCCAAGTCTACTTCGTCACCATCAGCAAAATTCGTGTTGATGAACTCCTGAACAAACAGCCATTTTCTCTTTAATTCCTCGTTTCTCACAAAATTATATTTTCGCACAAAGATAAACATGATTTTACTAGACATCGCGCTGTTGCTTCCCATAGGTATTGGCTTGGTTCGAGGCTTGCAAAAAGGACTCTTATACACAGTTGGCTCCTTGGGTGGTTATGTTACGGGTTTTCTAGTTGCTATTTACTTCTATGAATCACTAACCGTGTTGATAGATAATAAAATAGGCTGGGGGACAGGGTTCGAAATTAAAGCTGCAGCCTTCTTGGTTTTATTACTTATTCCTGTTTTTCTTATGCGAATTGTTGCCAAAAGCATGACAGGAGCGTTGAATTGGCTAAGTCTAGGCCCCCTCAACTATATTCTTGGAGCTTTTGTTGGTATGCTTAAATACGCCATTATCGAAATGGGAATCATCTATGCCAGTTTGTATGTAAAAGCAAAAGTCCAGCTACCTTTGCCGGACTTTTACGAAAACTCACAAGTCTACGCATTCTACGTAGACCTTTTGCGCAATTGGTTTGATATTTCCCTTTAACTTTGGTTGCGAATGGCTGCTATTCCTGGCAATACTTTTCCTTCTAAATACTCCAACATAGCGCCACCACCTGTACTTACGTAACTGACTTCGTCTTCGAGGCCAAATTGTTTTACTGCGGCAACACTGTCTCCTCCTCCAACAAGACTGAATGCTCCGGATTTGGATGCTTTGCCAATGGCTTTACCAATGGCTTTTGTGCCTTCAGAAAAGTTTTCAAACTCAAACACACCCATTGGACCATTCCATAGAATCGTCTTGGAAGCACCTAAAACCTCTGAATATAGCTCTATTGTCTTCGGGCCTATATCTAGACCCATGAAGCCGTCAGAAACTGCGTCAGCGGTTGTGATTTCAGATATTGCAGCATTCGAAAAAGTAGCGGCATTCTTGGAGTCAACAGGCAAATGAATCTCGACATTGTTTTTTATGGCTTCTTCAAGAATTTCGAGTGCCAAATCTGTCTTATCTGCTTCTACCAAGGAGTTACCTATTTTCCCTCCTTTGGCCAACAAAAACGTATAGGCCATGCCACCACCAATGATGATATTGTCGACTTTTGGCATCAAGTTTTTAAGAATATCGATTTTGCTTGAGACTTTTGCCCCACCAACCACAGCAGTTACAGGTGATTGGCCTTCACTAAAAATTTTGTCCAAAGCGGCTACTTCTCCATCCATTAGCAATCCGAAAAAGCTATTGCCTACAAAGTGCTTGGCCACAACAGCGGTAGAAGCGTGCTCCCTATGGGCCGCACCGAAGGCATCATTCACGTAAATATCACCCAACTTGGCTAATTGAACAGCAAATTCAGGGTTTCCTTTTTCCTCCCCTGGATAAAAGCGAATGTTTTCACATAAAGCAATTTGTCCATTTTGTAATGAAAGACTTTGATCTACTGCTGTATCCTGCAAAACATCTTGAATAAAAACAACAGACTCGTCAAGCATTTTTTCAAGGTGAGCCCGGACCGGTTGTAAGGAAAACTCAAGATTTACAAGACCTTTTGGTCTGCCAAAATGTGCAAGAATTATTATTTTAGCACCTTTTTCTTTTAAAAGTTTAATGGTAGGCAAACTAGCCTGAATGCGTGTATCGTCCGTGACGTTATTATCTTGGTCGAGCGGTACGTTAAAATCAACACGTAATAAAACTCTCTTGCCTTCTAGATTCAAATCGATGAGCTTTTTCATGGGAACAAATAAAGGATTAGCTAAAATTAAAAATTAGACCTTATGCAGCTGACTGCTTTACATTACTTTTGTAATGGAGCAAAAATAAGCCCTTTGGACAAATAGAAACGATTAAATCTTTAACAATCACATAAAAATGCATAAATTCTCTTTCCATAGCATACGTGGTAACGCAGCAATAAAGAAAGCCTTGATTGAAACCAGCAAAACTGGAAAAATTCCGCACGCTCAACTTTTTCATGGACCAGAGGGAAGCCCTAATCTATTGTTGGCTATGGCTTATGCTAAATATTTGATTTGCAAAAACCCTTTAGCAGATGACAGCTGCGGAGCCTGTAAAAACTGTCGACAATTTGATTCCCATAACTACCCAGATTTTCACATGGTATTTCCTTATCCATCCCTTGGAAACGAAGTACCTATTGAAAAGGTTTCAGGGGCTCACAACGATTATGAAAAGGATTTAAAACAACAAATATTCAATAATCCTTTTTACAATAGACAGCAATGGAGTATCGACCAAAACTTTGAAAACAAAAGATTTATCATCCATACAGCAGAAGCGCTTTTACTGATAAAGAAGCTAGGTTTACAATCCTATTCAGGGGGTAAAAAGCTAGTATTGATATGGTTACCAGAAACAATGAACGATTCAGCAGCGAATAAACTCCTGAAACTGATCGAAGAACCACCAGCGAGCGTTGTCTTGCTTTTTGTTTCATATGACCTATCACAAATCATTTCGACCATTAAATCAAGAATTCAAATTACCAACGTCAATAAATTTAATGAAGAGGACACCATAGCTTATGTTAGTCGTTTGTTATCAATATCTGAAGAAGCGTCACGACAACTGACCATTGCGCATGATAACGATATTTCAAAAATTATTGAAACGAGAAAAGACAATCGGAATGAAACGGTTATTAATCTCTTTGCAGACTGGATGCGACACTGCTTCAAAATGGATGGTAAAGGAATCAATTCGTTTGTCGATGAAGTGAGTCTATTGAAGAAATCTGATTTAACCCATTTTTTCGCGGTGGCTCTCGAAATTATCGAGCGTGCCTATACGTATAACATGATGCCAGACCGATCTACACATTATATTCCAGAAGGGATAGCTTTTCGATTAGATAGGTTCGCCAATCACATACACACCGGAAATATCGAAAAGATAAACACCATAGTTACAGAAGGTCTTCAGGACATAGAGCGCAATGGCAACAAAAAAGTAATTTTGATGGA